>CAXMOQ010000001.1:0-48150 GCA_964195015.1 uncultured Flavobacteriaceae bacterium
AAAATGTAATGACATCGAGGTACGAGATGCATGAACTCCTCTAAAACAATAAAAACCTTGTGAATAAATACTCTTTTTGCAAAAAGGGCAGAGGCGAGGGAGTCAAAATGTGTATGGAAAGGGAATGTTTACGCTAATGCTTAATCAACCCAAAGACTTAAGAATCTTTAGTAGGTATCAATAATTCTCTAATATCCACATCCAAAATTTCTGCAATACGCTTTAAATCTTATAAAATATAGATTTAAATGATGAATAAAAAAATTATTTTCATCGTTTTAACTTATAATAACATTGTTTTAAACAGTGTAAACATATCTAAAAACTATATTGTAGATTTACGCTAATTGTTGTAACATGTACTATAATTTATATTATGTAAAATAGAATATATTCTGACTTAAACACGCCTAACCCCAACCATGTTCGATCCATATCTTTTTTTGCTTGTTTATGGCACCATCTGCTAATATACCAAAATTGTTGAGGTGCTTTGTATATTGGTCATCAGTTAATAATGGCTTGACTGAAGCATTGGTTTTGTTAACCAGTTTGTTAAACTTATTAATAATTTCTTCTTGAGAATTACCAGAATCCTTGTCGTTAAGGCGTCTCATATCAAACACATTGTCCGAAATAATACCTTCATAATTATCTCTTACAGATTCCGATAATCCTAACATATTGGTTTGCTCATAAAACCACCTTTGTAGATTGTCCTTTTCTTCAGATGAATAAATATCAACTTTGTTTTTTTCTCTTTCCTTTTGCTTCTCTGTTAAGGTCTGGCTTTTAACAGAAATAGCAAATAAAACAAATGTTAGGACACAAATTACAGTACGAAATAATTTCATAAATAGTTATTTATTGTTATTAGAAATTTAAAGCTTACTCTTTTACACTTATTGGCTTTACTTTCCCATCATAACTAATCCCATTTCTAGAAAGACTACTTACAAATAAAGACGCATTACCATTCTGGAAAACGGTTAAAACAATTTCGAAGTTTTCCCTACTATTAAGTGTTTTTCCTTTTATAATTAGTTTTTTCTTTTTATCAACACGCTCTACATTATAATCTTTAAGATCACTTTCAAATTTTATTCCACCATCCCCGCCATACGAAATACTTTGTGCCACTCCAAAATAAGGCAATGAGGCATTGGCTTTTAGGTCTTTAACCTTTAAAAAACCCGAATTTCCTATAAGGTTTATACGCTTACCACCTTGTGTTGTTGCCCACTCTGCTTCGAACTCATAGCTATTAGAATCTATTAAAGATTGTATGTTTTCATAGCCTTTTAAGTCTGCTTCTTCCTTTAATGCCTTTTTCTCTGCTTTGGTTTGGGCATTTAAGGATGGTAAACAAATAAATAATGTAAAACCTAAAATAAGTAGTGTTCTCATAGTTTTTTTCTTTTTGATACTTTAACTAATTATACTACAGCCACATAAGGAAATAATTCATCATCTCCTCTTTGAGCTCATAATGCAATCGAATATAGGTTTTCATATCGTCACGCAATGTGCTTTGTTCGTATTGCAGTCTACCATCTATGGCTTCTTCATAAGCCACACGATTAATATTCATCATTTTATTCTTGCATCTATGTGACAATTTAGAAATGGCATTTTTTTCTATCATTAATCTATTCTGAAAATTCTCCAAAGGTTTTAAGGCCTTATGGCTAAATTCCCTGCTGGCGATCTCTTCTAGTTTTTCTTGAAAGCTATCCATTTCATTGTAATGAAATTTTAATTCTCTTCTCCAAGTTTCTAAATTGAACTTCAAATCACTTAAATACGATACTTTAGTCTGCATATGATTATTGTTTAATGGGTTATGATTTAATTAATTAACTACTAATTTGTTTTGAATATTCCTCGGTACTGCCTGATAAGCAGAAAACACCGAGCTAAATGTTGCCCTTCCTTGTGTTAGCGACCGCAAATCGGTCGAATAGCCATATAATTCGGCTGCCGGTGTTAAGCATTTTAATATTTGATTATTCCCTTTGTTTTCAATACCCTGTATTATGGAACGTCTGGATTGTAAGTCCGTCATAACATTACCAACCATCTCTTCAGGGACTTGTACCATTAATTCCTGTGTTGGTTCCAATAATTTAGGATCTGAATTCAAGAAAGCTTCCTTAAAAGCATGGGCTCCGGCAATTTTAAAGGATATGTCATTGGAGTCAACCGAGTGCATTTTACCATCATACACCATAACTCTAACATCGCGGATGTACGATTTTGTTAAAGGTCCCGATGCCATAACTTCTAAAATGCCTTTCATGATAGAAGGTAAATAACGCAGATCAATTACACCGCCAACAATGCAATTATAGAACAATAATTTTCCACCCCAAGGAAGCTCCAGTTCTTCTTTTCCTCGTATATTAAATCCTTGTGGCTCCTCTATACCTTCATGCCATGGCTCTACTTTTAAGTGAACTTCTGCAAATTGCCCAGAGCCTCCAGATTGCTTTTTATGTCTGTAATTTGCCGTAGACGAACGTTGAATGGTTTCCCGATAAACAATTTTTGGTTTTTCAAATTTTGTCTGAACGCCATAATGATGATTCAATGCCCATTTTATTGTTGCTAAATGTAATTCGCCTTGACACCCTACTAATAATTGCTTGGATTCTTTTGAATAAGTGATAACAACCGTTGGGTCTTGACTATGGATTTTTTTAAGGGCGTCACTTAATTTTTCTTCATCATTTTTATCTTCGGCATAAACCACTTTGGTAATTCGTGGCTCTGGGTATTTAATAGGCTTAATAGTGACCGGGAATTTTTTATCGCTCAAAGTATCACTGGTTTCGGTGTATTTTAGTTTTAAAGTAGCGCCAATATCACCTACCGTTAATTTTTGAACGTTATTACGGTCTTTACCATCCATGATAAACAATTGGTTTATAATTTCGATTTCACCATTTCTGGAATTTACGAGTTTATCGTTTAATTTGACTTCACCAGAACTCACTTTAAAAAACGTTACCTGTCCCAAATTGGGTTGATGAAACGTTTTAAAAACAAATAAGGACGTCTTTGCGTCCTTATTTGGTATTATTTCTTTGCCTTCTACACTTTGCTCTGGCTTTAAATCGGCTGAAGCCGGTGCAACATTGTCAATGAAACCCATGAGTCTGCCAGATCCCATATCATTTAAGGCCGACATGCAAAATACCGGAAACAGTTCGTGGTTTAACATGCCTGCTTTTATACCTTTACGCATTTCGTCTTCATTCAAGGTGCCTTTTTCAAAAAACAATTCTAATAACTCTTCGTCATTTTCGGCAGCTTTTTCCACCAACTCATTATTCAATTTATCGGCTATTCCTTTCTGATCTTCAGGGATTTCCAATTTTTCTGGCTTCCCTCCTTCGGCAGAAAACTTATAGAGTTTCATTTTTAAAACATCAATAATGCACTGTGCACCATTTATAACTAATGGATATTGCATTTTAACTATGTTATTACCAACCAAATTCTTTAAGCTCTTAAAACTATCATCAAAATCTGCTTTCGCATGATCTATCTGGTTGACAACAAAAAGTGTTGGTTTATGGTACTTATCGATATAACTCCAAATTATTTCGGTGCCAATTTCACAACCATGCCTTGCATTAATAACATTTACAACCGTATCGGCGACTCTAATGGACGAAATAATTTCGCCAATAAAATCGTCTAATCCGGGCGTATCGATAATATTGATTTTATAATTGCGCCATTCGGTGTGCAACGGCGTTGCAAAAATAGAGTTGCTTCGCTCCTGCTCAATGTCGTGAAAATCGGAAACGGTATTTTTAGATTCTATTGTACCGCGTCTGTTAATTAAACCTGCTTCGAACAACATGGTTTCTGCCATTGTCGTTTTACCACAGCCATGTGCCCCAACAAAGACTACATTTTTTATGTGTTTATCGTCAAATACTTTCATAGGATATTTATTTCATTAGTCTAACAAAGCTAGATTCAATTTTCATTGAAAAATATGATTTTTGTTAGCAAATACAACCAATCTACAAATAGATTTCAGTAAATCTGTGGTAAGAGTATGAATATACTAATATTCAACATTTAATCAAAAAAAAAATGCCATTTATTGAATATTAAATTTGAAGTGCACATTAAAATCAACACTTTATAAATAAAAAAGAGGCTGTCTGAAAAGTCATTCTATTTTGATTTGTCAGGTTGAGCTTGTCGAAACCAATATTGATTATCAATACATTAAAAATATTTCGACAAGCTCAATATGACATAGAACTTTACTTTTCAGACAGCCTCTTAAAACTTTTAATCCTCCTTCGCATTCCGCTATGGCGGTCGAGAAGACTTGGTTTAATTCCCCGACCTTCTGGATCGGAATTCAGGATGTTTGCATTGCAAACTCAATTTAATACCTCGTATGCTTGCGTCGAATTAGTTTATTACAAATTATTTTTAAAGAGGGTCTCCGTAAATATCCAATTCGATAACGGATTTCCCGAATTTTTTAACTTCTTCAAATTGAGTAGCTTTATCACCAACCACTATATAAATCATATTTTCTTCTAGTAGGTACTCATTAATAACAGATTTATAATCTTCTAAAGTCATGGCAATTAATTCGTTTTGGTCATCTTCCATAAAGGTCTTGGATTTGTTGTATTTACTCAATTCTCCCAAAATTCCTAATTGAGCACCTAAACTTTCAAAGGCTCTGGTATTTCCTTTAAGGAGTTTATTTTTAGTCAACTCTACTTCTACATCAGTAAAATTAGCCGCATAATTGGCAACCATATCTTTTATAATTTCCAAAGATTTTAAAGTCGCATTTGCCCTAACACTCGATATAATGGTATAAGGTGCTATTTCTTTATATTGATTAATTCTAGAAGAGGCTCCATAAGTATATCCTTTTTCAATTCGTAAAGTTTGGAACAATCTACCACTAGAGCCACCACCAATAATTTCATTGGCAAAACCCAATTTATTGGCGTTTAGGTCTTCCTCAGACAAAACCAATTTACCAATGTACAAAACCGATTGTTTGGCTCCTAGAAAATCAATAAAATACAATTGATTCTTCGCCGTTTCTGTTGGCAATGCATTAGTAGGCATTACAACACTTTCACCCGTCCAAATATTTAAAGTTGCAACCGTTTGCTCTGCTTGCTCTTTTGTTACGGCTCCTGCAATATGAAATGAGGCATTTTGTGGTGATAAGTTTTTGTAATAGGCTTTTAAATCGTCCATACTAATATCTTTGGTCGTTTCGAGTGTACCAGATGTAGATATTCCAAAAATATGATTATCACCATACACTAATTTTCTAAAGGCTGATGAGGCTATAGCATTAGGATTTGCTTCTTGTCCTTTTAAACCTGTTTCTATAGCTTGTTTTAATCGAGCAAACTCTTTTGTATCCCAGCGAGGTTCTAATATAATTTCTTTAACCAACGCCATCGTTTCATCAAAATTACGCGTTAAACAAGAACCTGTAATATGAAAGTCTTCGCTATAGGTATAAATATTAATCGATGCTCCAAGCAATCCAATGGCTTCTTCTAAATCGGCGGCGGACTTGGTTGCAGTACCTTCTAGCATTAAATCACTTAATAAACTAACAACACCTGCTTTCGCTTTGGAATCTAATAAATGACCACCAGGAATGGTAATATCAAACTGTACCAAAGGCACCTCATTATTTTCTATTCCAAATAAATTCATGCCATTTGCTAATTCACCTGTCCAAATTTTTGGTGACTTGAATAAGGGTAATTCTCCAAAGTCTGGTTCACTTCTATCATACTTACTCGGCGTTTTTTCGTACTTTGCTGCAGCGCCTTGGCTTACTTCTTCATTGGCGACATTTTGCTTCACTTCTTCTATCCAAACGGTCGCTTCTTTAGCATCAGCAATAGCCAAATCTAATTGTCCTTTTGGCACTACACTGGTCATTACATAGTTTTTATCTTTGATGTATTTATTATACACACGCATGATATCGGCAGCAGTAACTGCATTGGTCAAATTTGCTGTTTGAGTGATATAACCAGCGTCTCCTTTAAACTCATTGTCCCGTACTAATTGGAATGCTTTGTTTAAAACCGTGCTGATTCCTTGATATAACCCAGTTTCCAATTCTGCCTTAATGCGTTTTAAATCATTCTCACTTACACCATCTGTTTCAAATCTTGCTAGTCCTTCATCAATTGCCGCTTTTACATCATCTAAATCTTTATCTGCATTGGCTCTAACTCTAAATATAAACTCTCCAGCAATCTCGCTACTACTTTGGTAGGTTCCCACATTAGGTGCTAATTTCTGCTCTTCAACCAATACTTTATACAAAGGCGATTTCTTACCGTCACTCAATAATTGACCTAAAACACCCAAAGCATATACATCTTTGTTGTATTCTTCAACCGTTGGAATAATGATTCTTAATTCAGGTAATTTCGCGAAATTATCTTCAAAATATAACGACTTAGATACTTCTAATGTTACTGGCATCGGTTGTAGCATTTCAACTTCTGGCCCTCTCGGTATTTCACCAAACCATTTTTGAACTAATTTTTTGGTTTCTTCAATATCAATATCACCTGCAATAACTAAAGATGCATTGCTAGCACCATAATATTGCTTGTAAAATTCTTTAACATCGTCTATAGTTGCAGCTTGTAAATCTGGCAAAGCACCAATAACAGTCCAGTTATATGGATGCCCTTCTGGGTATAAATTCTTTCTGATAATTTCATCGGTATAGCCATAAGGCGCATTGTCTACGCGTTGCCTTTTTTCGTTTTTCACCACTTGCTTTTCACGTTCTAGAGCCGCAGTAGTTACCGTATTAATCATATAACCAAAACGATCGGAATCTATCCACAATATTTTTTCAAAAGCGTCTTTGGGTACTACTTCATAGTACACGGTTCCATCACTCCAGGTTCCTCCGTTCCTACTTCCACCCCATTCCGGGATCATTTTTCTATTGGCGCCTACGGGCACATTTTCCGAATCGTTAAAACTCATGTGTTCAAAGAAATGTGCAAATCCTGTTTTACCAGGTTTTTCACGATTAGACCCTACATGCATCATGGTGGCCACAGCTACAATAGGATCGCTATGATCTT
Organism: uncultured Flavobacteriaceae bacterium; assembly: GCA_964195015.1. Taxonomy (GTDB): domain Bacteria; phylum Bacteroidota; class Bacteroidia; order Flavobacteriales; family Flavobacteriaceae; genus CAXMOQ01. Next base: position 7,137 of record CAXMOQ010000001.1, read on the forward strand.
CGTGCAGGATTACTTCTAGTCCATTGTCTAGTATGAATTTCTCGTAGTCTATTTTAAATTCTTCTGCCTGAGAACTGTCTTTGGTGTTACAGGATATTGAAATAATTGCCAGAACGGCAAATGAAACTTTGAGTAAACGCATAGTGTTTGATTGATTTTTAGTTAAGCCATAAATATAATTAATCCTAATACATGGCAATTTTAAAAATACGTTAAATTTAAGAGGCACATATAAAACTATTGATACCTTTGCACCCTAAAATATTTTGGATGATGTCATTATTAAACACTTTTAGAGTTATTGCTTTTTTGGAAGGCGTTTCTTATATTTTACTTTTAGGTTTTGCTACTCCTGTAAAGTATTTATTGGAAGACCCTCAATACGTAAAGCTTTTGGGTATGCCGCATGGCCTTTTGTTTATAGCTTACGTTATTTTTGCTGTGATGTTAAGAAAAGAATTAGGGTGGAATAATAAAAGTTTTAGTTTTATTTTATTAGCTTCCATCGTTCCTTTTGGCACGTTTTATATCGACAGAAAATATTTAAAAACAATATAGCACATGGATTTTCTTAAGCATTTATTATACGATTATTTAGTTTCTGTTGGGGTTTCTGAAACTTTGGCCATATATCTTAATATGTTCGCGTTATTAGTTGTTTTGTTGATTTTTGTTTTTTTAATTGACTTTGTTATTCGAAAAATTTTGGTAAACGCCTTCAGCCGATTTACCGGTAAAACGAAATCAAGTTTTGACGATATATTGGTTGCCAATAAAGTTCCAAGAAATATTGCCCACATCATACCGCTTATAATAGCCCTTAAGTTTATTCCTATTGTGTTTTCCGATTTTAAGGACTTCGAAAACATTGTAGAAAAAGGCTTACAGGTTTTCGCTATAGTACTTATACTCTGGATTGTTAGAAGTATCCTAAATACCTTAAAGGACTACTTTAAAACCTTACCTCGTCTTAAAGACAAACCAATCGACAGTTATATTCAAGTATTTATGATTTTTGTATGGGTCGTAGGTGTTTTTTCTGCCATCGCAATTATTACCGGAATTCCGTTTTTATCTTTTATTACCGGTCTTGGTGCTGCCTCTGCCGTAATTATTTTAGTGTTTAGAGATACAATTCTTGGTTTTGTAGCAAGTATCCAGGTTTCTATTAATGATATGGTGCATATCGGCGATTGGATCACATTCGAAAAATATGGTGCCGATGGTGATGTTATTGAAATAAATTTGGCAACCGTAAAAGTTCAAAATTTCGACAAAACTATTACAACAATCCCTACCTATGCCCTAATTTCCGATTCGTTTAAAAACTGGAGAGGCATGGAAAATTCTGATGGACGACGCATTAAAAGAGCCTTACATATTAAGTTAGATAGCGTTAAGTATCTCTCTAAAAATGAAATCGATAAATTGAAAGACATTCAAATTATTGACGCCTATTTACAAAAGCGTCAATCTGATATTGAAAAATTTAATACCGAAAATAACATTAACAAAAATTTGCTTTTAAACGGAAGAAACCTCACGAACTTCGGTGTTTTTAGAAAGTATGTAGAAACCTATGTCGAAAACCATTCGGCCATTAATAAGGACATGATGATTATGGTGCGCCAATTGGAACCAACAACACAAGGGATTCCTTTGGAAATATATGCGTTTAGTAGTGATAAACGTTGGGAAAACTACGAATATATAATGGCAGATATCTTTGATCACATTATCGCTGCCGTTTCTTATTTTGATTTGGAACTTTTTGAACTCCCAAGTAATACGAGTTTTATATCAAAATAAAAACGTGAATTCAATAACATAACTCACGTTTTAGAATCTTTGAAGTGTTTGACTTTTATATATTACTAGCCAACCAATCCCCTACTTCACTAGTTTTATAAGCTTTATTATTGCCTGACAAATCTTCAGTTACAATGCCTTCCGCAAGTGATTTATCAACTGCGCCACGAATGGCTTTTGCTTCTTCTTTTAATCCGAAGGCATCTTCAAACATCATGGCAGCTGATAATATTGTAGCCAGCGGATTTGCGATATCTAGTCCGGTTGCCTGTGGATACGATCCATGAATCGGTTCATATAAAGAAGTATGCTCTCCTACTGATGCCGATGGCATTAATCCCATAGAGCCGGAAATCACCGAAGCTTCATCGGTTAAAATATCACCAAATAAATTTTCGGTAATTAATACATCGTAAGCGTTTGGCCATTGTACCAAACGCATAGCAACTGCATCTACAAATTCGTAACTCACCTTTACTTCAGGATAATCTTTTTCCATACCTTGAACGGTTTCCCTCCATAATCGCGAGGTTTCCAAAACATTGGCTTTATCAACACAACACAATCTTTTTGAGCGTGTCATTGCTAATTCAAAGCCTTTTTTAGCCAATCTTTTTACTTCTTCTCGAGTGTACACACAATTGTCGAAGGCAGTCTCTCCTCCATCTCTTCTACCCTTTTCTCCAAAGTAAATACCACCAGTAAGCTCTCTTAAAAACACCAAATCTGTGCCTTCAATACGTTCTCTTTTTAAAGGTGAATTATCAATCAGAGATGGAAATGTGAAGGTTGGTCTTACATTGGCGAATAACCCCAATTTCTTACGCATTTTTAACAAACCTTGTTCAGGTCGTACTTTTGCAGTAGGGTCATTATCATATTTAGGATGCCCTATAGCTCCAAATAAAACGGCATCAGCTTTCATACAAATCTCATGCGTTTCGTCTGGATAAGGCTCGCCAACAGCATCAATCGCAGCTGCGCCTGTAATTCCGGATGTCCAACTTATTTGATGGTCGAATTTCTTCGCAATCGCATCACTTACTTTAACGGCTTGTTCTATAACTTCAGGCCCTATGCCATCTCCTGCTAATAATGCTATGTTTAATTTCATTTTATGTCTTTTGTTGTAATCTTAATTCGTAATAATGTTAAGCATTTTCTCTGTAGCCTTGATTGCTGAAACTGTTTGATCTGAATCCAATCCACGTGTTTTAAACTCTTTGTCAGTAATTTTCCAGGTAATAATGGTTTCACATAAAGCGTCCGAATGGCTTCCTGGAGGAATTCGAACGGCATAATCTATTAATTCTGGTAAGGTGTTTAAGTGTTTTTTCTTAAAAATCTCTCTGATAGCATTCATAAATGCATCAAACTGTCCATCACCTTGTGCATGTTGTTCGTGAGATTCACCATTAATCATTAAACCTATTGTCGTAGATGGACGCAAGCCTTTGGCATGTGTTAAAACATAAGAATTTACACTTACATTTTCCTTATAAGAATAACTCTCTAAAACTTCGGCAATAATATATGGCAAATCCTCTTTAGTAACGACTTGTTTTTTGTCTCCCAATTCGATAATACGTTCGGTGACTTTTTTTAAATCTTTATCATTTAAACTGATTCCCAAATCTTGTAAATTCTTTTGAATATTAGCTTTTCCCGATGATTTCCCTAATGCATATTGTCGTTTTCTCCCGAAACGTTCTGGTAAAAGATCATTAAAATAAAGATTCTTTTTATTATCGCCATCCGCATGAATCCCTGCTGTTTGGGTAAAAACATTAGCACCAATTACCGGTTTGTTGGCCGGAATCATAAATCCGGAAAACGTTTCAACCAATTTACTTACCGTATATAAAGCCTTTTCATTAACCGTGGTTTGAATGTCTGGCATAAAATCGTTTATTACCGCCACAACACTAGTTAAAGGTGCATTTCCAGCACGTTCTCCCATTCCATTAACCGTTAAATGAAGACCATCTGCTCCAGCTTTTAAAGCTTCCATAACATTGGAAACACTTAAATCGTAATCATTATGTGCATGAAAATCGAAATGTAAATGAGGATATTTTGTTTTGATTTCGGATACAAATTCATACGCTTCAGCAGGCGTAAGAACACCTAAAGTATCCGGAAGCATGGTGCGCTTAATTGGTTGTGTGGATAAAAACTCTAAAAATTCAAAGACATAGGCTTTAGAATTTCGCATACCGTTGCTCCAATCTTCTAAATAAACATTGGTTTCAATACCGGCATCATTGGCAAGTTTCACAACTTCTGAAATTTCATTAAAATGCTGATTAGAAGTTTTTTTTAATTGATATGTTAAATGGTTTAACGAACCTTTTGTTAATAGATTTTGAACCTTCGCTCCTGCTTTTATCATCCACTCTATGGAGACACCCTTATCCACAAATGTCAACACTTCAACGGCATGTAAATAACCGTTTTCAGATGCCCAGTCGGTAATTGCCTTAACGGCTTGAAACTCGCCTTCCGAAACTCTTGCAGAAGCAATCTCAATACGATCAACCTTTAACTCTTGTAACAAAAGTTTTGCTATAGTTAATTTTTCTGAAGCAGAAAAAGACACGCTCGATGTTTGCTCGCCATCGCGTAATGTCGTATCCATTATTTCTATTCTTCGTGTAGCCATTTAAAGCAGAAGGCCGTTAGCAAACGTTTCGATATCACCTTTTATATTTTGCAGATAGTCAATATCATCAAAACCATGAAGCATATTATCTTTTTTATAACTATTTATATCAAAAGATTCTTGAGCTCCTGTAGATAAAATGGTAATGGTTTGATTTTGAAGATTTACTTCGAGTTCTGTTTTTGGATCGTCGTAAATAGCTTCAAAAATTTGTTCTGAAAATTCTGCACTTACCTGTACCGGCAAAACACCAACATTTAAACAATTATTTCTAAAAATATCGGCAAAGAAACTCGATACCACACAACGAAATCCATAATCGTAAACCGCCCAAGCGGCATGTTCTCTTGATGAGCCTGAACCGAAATTCTTTCCACCAACCAAAATCTTTCCGCTGTAAATTGGGTTGTTTAAAATAAAACTTTCTTTAGGCGTGTTATCGGCATTATATCTCCAGTCTCTAAACAAATTATCTCCAAAGCCTTTACGCTCAATTGCCTTAAGAAACCGCGCAGGAATAATTTGGTCCGTATCTACGTTTTCCAAGGGCAAAGGCACCGCTGTACTTGTTAGTGTATTAAATTTATCGTAAGCCATATTTCTAGTGTTCAGCTGCCAGTATTCAATAGGCAGTATTTTTATTTAATTAAAGTAAATCTCTCGGATCGGTTACTATACCGGTTATTGCTGCTGCAGCTGCAACCAATGGACTTGCCAATAAAGTTCTTGACCCAGGACCTTGGCGGCCTTCAAAGTTTCGGTTGGATGTACTCACGGCATATTTCCCAGCCGGGATTTTATCATCGTTCATCGCTAAACAAGCAGAACATCCTGGTTGTCTTAATGTAAATCCAGCTTCAGTAATAATATCAAGAATGCCTTCTTCTTTAATTTGAGTCTCAACTTCGTGAGATCCCGGTACTAACCATGCGGTTAAACCATCGGCTTTTTTATTTCCATTTATAATTGATGCAAATGCACGAAAATCTTCAATTCTACCATTGGTACAGCTTCCTACGAAAACAAAATCTACTTTTTTGCCGATCATGGGTTCGTTTTCTTCGTAGCCCATATAATCCAATGATTTTTTATAGGTTGCTTCTCCTCCTTCAAGTGCATCTGCAAAAGGAATATTTTTTGAGATTCCCATGCCCATGCCCGGATTTGTCCCATAAGTAATCATAGGTTCAATATCGTAGGCATTGAAGTTCAATTCTTTATCAAATATAGCATCAGCATCCGTTTTTAATGTTTTCCATTGTTCTACAGCTTGATTCCATGCGTCACCTTTTAATGATAATGGGCGTCCTTTTAAATACGCGAAGGTTGTTTCGTCTGGAGCAATCATGCCGCCACGAGCTCCCATTTCAATACTTAAGTTACAAACAGTCATACGGCCTTCCATGGTCATATTTTCAAATACATCACCGGCATATTCAACAAAATAACCCGTAGCTCCCGATGTTGATAATTGGGAAATAATGTATAAGGCAACATCTTTTGGCGTTACGCCTTTACCTAACTGCCCATTTACATTGATGCGCATTTTTTTAGGTTTTGGTTGCATGATGCATTGTGTAGAAAGTACCATTTCAACTTCCGAAGTCCCTATTCCAAAAGCAATAGCACCAAAAGCGCCGTGCGTTGAGGTATGTGAATCTCCACAAACAATCGTGGCTCCCGGAAAGGTAATTCCGTTTTCAGGACCTACCACATGCACTATCCCATTTTTTTGATGTCCGAGACCCCAATGGCTAATACCGTATTCATTGGAATTATCTTCCAATGCTTTTAATTGGTTTGCCGATAACGGGTCTTCAACTGGTAAATGCTGATTAATGGTTGGTGTATTATGATCGGCGGTTGCGAATGTGCGCTCCGGATATAAAACTTTTAATCCTCTGCTCTTTAATCCAAGAAAAGCTACAGGGCTTGTAACTTCGTGAATAAAATGACGGTCTATAAAAAACACATCAGGACCTCCATCAATTTTTTTCACAACATGCGAATCCCATACCTTGTCAAACAATGTTTTGCTCATATTCTTCCTTGAATTTTATATACTGATTTGTTCATGCGAACAAAATTAGATGATTAATTATTTACACGTTTTGAAAATGCGTATAAACTACTTTTTTCAAAACTATATTTGAAACGCTAAAGTATCTGATTGTTAATTTTTTACGCATTCTTAAATTGTGATGCTCAAGCTAGATTTTAAAGCAATAGATCGTACAATTTTAACAAATTTTTAGACGAAGAATTTTGTCAGGTTACTTTAATCGGTCTTTCATGTATTCTACATTGGTTTTGCCATGAGGTTTTGGCTTGCCGTGGTCATCTAAATTCACCATGACTATTTTTTCGATCGTTATGATGGTATCTTTGGTCATCATATTCCGCACTTCGACTCGTAATGTGATGGAGGCCGTTCCAAATTTGGCGACTTCAATGCCAATTTCGATAATATCACCTTCTTTGGCTGAAGATTTAAAATCTATTTCGGTAATATATTTTGTGACTATTTGAGAATTTTCTAACTGAACTACGGTGTACAAAGCAGCTTCCTCGTCAATCCATGCTAAAAGCCGACCTCCAAATAAGGTGCCATTGGGGTTTAAATCCTCTGGTTTCACCCATTTTCGCGTGTGAAATTTCATGTGTTTATATTTATTGTTTTTCAAAGGTCACATGCTGTTCGCTATTAATCATTCCCTTGGGTGATAGAACTTTTAACATGCTCGTTTCATGTGTTCATATTTATTGTTTTTTAATTGTCACATGTAACATTCATGTAATCATTTTTTGAGTATCCAACATTTGGTTATGGATGTTTCATATCATATTTTTTGTAAAGATTAACAATTATTGTCCAAAAACTTCATTGTTGTGTTAATCTTTTTCTAAACTTTTCTTAAACACTGTATGGAATAATTTACATGCTTTATATTTATATCAATTAGTAAACTGAAAGATCATATCATAGATGTATAAATTTTACTTCATATTAGTGTACACAGTTCTATTTTCTTCTTGTATTAACTCACAAAACAAACAAGAAACCTCAAAGACCGTTGGTGGACCTTGTGAAGGCTGTGAGGCCATTTATGAATATGATGACAAGATATTAACATCCACGGATACTTTAGCTGGATTTAACATCTTAAAACCTCAAATTAAAATTAGTGGTATCGTATATAAAAAAGATGGTAAAACACCTGCTGAAGATATTATACTCTATGTATATCACACCAATGACAAAGGTATTTATCCATCAAACAAGGCCTCTAAAGGATGGGAACGAAGACATGGTACTTTAAGAGGATGGGTCAAGACAGACAGTAACGGAAGCTATACGTTTTACACATCCAGACCCGCTTCGTATCCTAATACAAGGATTCCGCAACATATCCATATCACCATAAAAGAACCTGATAAAAATGAATATTATATTTCGGCTTTCTATTTTGAAGATGACCCGAATTTAACCGATAATATTAGGAACGACCCTAATCCCAGAGGTGGCTCTGGGATAATTTCATTGCGAGATCGGAGCGAAATAAAAGAAGCAACCCGAAACATTATTCTAGGATTAAATATTCCCAACTACTGAATACCAATACTAATTTTTTAGTGTCATTGATTTTAGCGTTGTTCTTCAAAACTCCTAAATCTATATTTTCTCGTTTATATAAGCGACAATTTCATTTTCTAGCGCTACAGTTTTATCAAAAGTTGCTTTTGCACGGATTAAAATATCATCGGTAAACGCTCTGTCTTTTATATCTTTCGCATTAATACGCACATTAAAATACGCACCATAAACTGCGGTTCTCGCACACAAAGCTCCAACACCGGCATCGGATAACGAGTTTTGCAAACCTATATTTGCCATGGCTTGCATAACTTCCATAGATTGGTAAGCTGTTTCCATCACCTGATAAGGCACTTGAGTTGCATATTTTGTAGCAGCTTCAATGGCCATTGTTCTTTCCTCTTTTTCTTTATCGTTAGATTTTGGCATTCTGAAGCCATCAATAATTTTATTAAAAGCATTGGTGTCTTCGTCTACCAAAGCCAATAATTTGTTTTTATAAGCTTGTCCTTTTTCTGCCCATTCAGAGAATTCTTCCCAACGCTCGTCCCAACCTGATTTATGAGCCGACAAATTAGCAACCATAGCCCCTAGAGAAACGCCCAGAACACCCACATAGGCAGAAATTGAACCTCCTCCAGGAGCCATGGATTCTCCTGCGGTTTCTTCGGCAAAATCTGTTAAGGTTAAATCGATTAATTGTTTGGTTTTAGATTTTAAAACATACTCGATAATCTTTTCATTGGGATTAAAGGGTTTCAAATCGTCCAGTCCCAGAGACTTTACAGCAATTTTAATTTTATCGGTTTCCGAAATACCCAACGAACGCTGTTGCTTTTTTAAATAGAAATCTCCGGCATCCAGCATGGCTTTTAGTGGAATTAATCCAATAAGTTCCGATCCTGTGACACGCAAGCCTCGTTTTTCTGCCGATTTACAGGTTTCGTCAAATGTCTCATGCATGGATGTAATGCTGATATTCGTGAGGTTATAGGAAATTTGAGCGATGCCATATTCTTCAATAAACCAACCAATTCCTTTTACGGCTTTTAATTTACCCGGAATTCGTACTGGTTCGCCATTTGCATCCAAAACCTTCTTTCCAGTAATAGGATTGCCTTCCCGTTTTACGCGTCCTCCTTCACGAATATCAAATGCTATTGAATTTGCACGTCGTGTAGATGTAGAATTCAGATTCACATTATACGCCACCAAAAAATCGCGTGCCGAAATCGCCGTTGCACCAGTTCTTAAAACTTTATCGTTAAATTCTGCCGGACCAAAATCCGGTTTCCAATCGGGTTCAGATAGTTTTTTAGGCAGACCTTCGTATTCTCCTGCACGGCAATTGGCAAGGTTGATACGCTTTTCTTCTTGGGCAGCTTTTTCATATAAATACACGGGGATCTCAAGCTCATCTCCTACGCGTTCTCCAAGATTTTTTGCATAGGTAGCTGTTTCTTCTAAAGTGATCCCTGAAATGGGAACCAAGGGACAAACATCAGTAGCACCAAAACGTGGATGCTCTCCTGTGTGTTTGCTCATATCGATAAGTTGTGACGCTTTTTGAATTAACAAAAAAGCGGCTTCAATAACTTGGTTCGGCTCTCCAACAAAAGTAATAACGGTTCGATTGGTCGCACTTCCTGGATCAATATCAAGTAACTTTACGCCTTCAACCGTTTCAACAATATTGGCGATTTCGTTTATTTTATCCAGATCACGTCCTTCACTTATATTTGGTACGCATTCAATGAGTTGTTTTTGCATTTCTTATAATTATTTGGCTGATTTGATTCTCTGATATTTTGCATCAAATATACATATCAATGGTAGGTTTTAAAAGATTAATTCCGGATAATTAAATTCTAGACAAACCTCCTTTACATTCCCTAGATATTCCTTCCCTCGTATCCTTTTAACTGGAAATGCCATGAGATTTTCATCTTCACTAGGCTTAATAAGTGCTTTAATATTTTTACTCTTGATGTCAAGCCAATTGTCTTCATTATTTTTTGACAAAATAACTGGCATTCTTGGTCCTTCTAGTTTTGGATTATTGTGAATTTTAGACATAAATTGGTTTCCAACAGTAGTGACAATTGTAAAAGTGCTTAATATTTCGCCAGTATTTTCATTTAACCACTCACTATTCAGACCTGCAAAACATAAAGGCTCATTATTTATACTTTTAATAAAAAAAGGATAACGCCTACCGTTAAAATGATGATGCTCGTAAAATCCATCTACATAAATTAAGCATCTGCTGCTTTTAGCAGCACTTTTAAAAGAAGGCTTATCAAAAATTGTTTCTCCTCTTGCATTAAGAGTACTATTCCAAAGTTTTAAAATATGCTCTTCGCTTTTTACCCAATAAGGGACTAATCCCCAAATTGAAAGTTTAGGAATTTGAGTTGACTTGTTATTGTAGACAAATAATTTAGGATGTGAAAACCCAGAAATATGATGAAAAGTAATATCACCATAGGGTAATAACTTTTCTTCTATCTCTTTAATAGAATCAATCTGACCGAATCTTTTCGCACGCTTTAATTGTGTTTCAAAGCTTGTTTTTATGTCATAACACATATGTTAAAATAACATTATTAGGTAAAGATAAAGAAACATTAATATTCAAATTTAATATACATCATTCAAAATATAATAATATGAAGAAAAAATGACCTGTGTTAATAACGCAGTTAACAAGTATCTACTTACCTACTCCTTTTAAGTTCAATAATCTATATTTTTATTAAAACTCCAAAAATTATGAACTCTAGACAAAACAACCTAAAGCAAATTCGTCCTGAATTTAAGACAACAACCATTAATGAGAACATGAGTAATGATGAGCGTTTTCAAAACCTGACTTTACGCCCTATTACGAAACTGCAAGGTCCTTTGCTAATAGAAGTTTTTAGAAATTATGTTGCTAAACATAAAAGTGTTTTTTATGATTTGACTTTGGATAAACGAATGGACTATATTGAAAATGCCATTCACAAAGACATGAAATTTCGTAACGCATTAAAAGGGATGATTATTGGCCAATTTACGGTTGAAGAATATTTAATTTACACTGAGAACTCTTCAGCTTTAAACAAACGTATGATGCATATTGTTAAAGAGGTTCTGCTAAATAACATCCAACTTTTTGTGCGTCCGGAAATGCTCGCAGTAGTTTAATAAAATTTTAACATAGTGATGTTATTATATTGCATATTTTTGGAACGTTCATTTCAATAAGATATGCCTAAAGTAGAAACTTTTAATAAAGAATTCGTTTTAAAACAAGCCATAGAAGTATTTCATGATAAAGGGTACAACGCGACTTCTATGCAAGATCTTGTTGATGCTACGGGCTTGAATAGATCCAGTATTTACAATTCGTTTGATAGTAAGCTAAACCTCTTTATGGAATGCCTAAATGCATACCAAGCCAAGTACATCAGAGAGACCTCAAAAGTATTGCTTAAAGCTAATAATCCAATTCATGCTATTGAACTTATTTTCGATTTATACTTAAAAGAAATTATCAAAGACAAATTTGATAGAGGCTGTATGATAACCAATTGCAAGTCCGAAATGGCAAATCATGAAGGATTGATAACCAATTTCCTGAATATGAATCAGCAGAGTACTATTGCATTGCTGGAAGACCTAGTTTCAAAAGGACAAGAAGAAACATTAATAAACAATAAAAGAACACCTAGCGAGTACGCCTTGTATTTATATTCCTCATTGCAAGGATTTAGAATGACCGGAATATTGATTACAGATAGAACACATTTAAAAAGTATTGTAAACACAGTTTTACAAACATTAATTTAATTTTTTTTAATCATATTTGGAACGATTGTTTCAAATAAAATAAACAATGAAATGAGTAAACTTAAAAACAAAGTAGCCATTATTACAGGAGCGAATAGTGGTATCGGATTAGCAACAGCAAAATTATATCTGAAAGAAGGAGCGAAAGTAGTATTATCCGGAAGACGAACAGATGCACTAGAAGAAGCTTCAAAAAATCTAGAAGGTGATTTTATAATAGTAACAGCCGATGTTTCAAAACCAGAAGATAACAAGCGACTAATAAATGAGGCTGTTGACAAATATGGTGCTATTGATATACTATTTTTAAATGCCGGTATTGCAAAACCAATTCCAGCAACAGACATTACTGAAGCACATTATGATGAAATATTCAATATCAACGTAAAAGGGCCAATTTTAGCCATTAAGGAAGCGCTACCATTTATTAATGAAGGCGGAACAATTCTTTTCACAAATTCAGTAGTGCATCAAAAAGGATTTGAAGGATTAGGAATTTATTCGGCAACCAAAGGCGCTTTGAGAGCATATTCCAGGGTTTTGACTTCCGAGTTAAAATCGAGAGGCATTCGTGTAAACTCTATTGCTCCTGGACCAATTGAAACACCACTATATGGTAAAATGGATTTACCAATGGATGTTGTAGAAGAAATGGGTAAAGGGTTTGCATCTCAAGTTCCATTAGGGAGATTTGGTACTTCGGAAGAGGTTGCTCAAACCGCACTCTTTTTAGCTTCGGAGGATGCGTCTTATATTAATGGCGTGGAATTGGAAGTTGACGGCGGATTGAGCCAAGTATAAACCAAAATTAATTAATAGCACATTTTAGGGCAGGAATTTATTTCTGCCCTTTTATATTAAAGAAACTCCGTTTAAGTCGGTTGTAAGGACATCACTCATATAATTAAAATATGGACGAATGCCTGTAAATGCTTCATTTACGTCATCCATAAAGTTGGCATCTAAAACTTCTTTATCAGTATATTTTTTAACAAAAATGTATTGCTTCTTTTTTATGAGATCTATTGCAGGATGATTTTTGTCAAAGTCTCTTGGAGCCGATTTCACTTGATCGCCAACAAGTTCTCCCCAAGTATTTTTGAATGTTTTGTTGTTAATGATTTTACGCATCTCTTGGTCGTCCATTTCAAATTCTTTTCTAATGCGCAACAAATCCTCCTTATTGGGCTCCCAAAACCCTGTAGCAATAAACGATTCGTTATTTGGTGCAATATGCAAGTAATAACCACCTCGTAGTTTTGGTTTCGTTCTATGGAAAGCACCACCGAAATGTATCTTATACGGATCTTTATTTTTTGAAAATCGGACATCACGATAAATGCGAAACATTTTCACTTTATCGATCTCATCATGAACTTTTAGAGACTCAAATAAATCGTTATAAACTTGTTTAATTTGCCCTTCAATAATTTTGAATTCTTTTTTGCGCTCATTAAACCAATCTCTGTTGTTATTCTTTTCTAACTTCTTAAAAAACTCTAATGCTTCTTTTGGTACAGTAACACTCATAATTAATTTATTTTGGTTCAAATTACAAAATAGGTTACACTATTCAAATTCAATTTTATTAAGAATTAATCCCGAAGCCGGAGCAATATAATCCATGACTTCTGTGCTTTCAGGTTTCAAGCTGTCTTCGATATATTCTAAAGTAATATCTCCTCTACCTAATTTAATCAATGTTCCCATCATTAACCTGATTTGATTTCGCATAAACCCTTTGCCTTTTACACGCAGTATAAAGGTTTTCTCTGGAAAATAATTCGCAGTAAATACGGTGTTTTCGACCAGCTCACAGCATAAAATCTCTCTGTTGTAAATACCATTATCTGTTGCTCTAAAACAATAAGGTTTGAAATTATGAATACCTTGAAATAATGCAGCACCTGCTTTCATGGTTTCAATATCCAATTCGTCAAGAATGGTGGTCATGATTGGCGCACAAAATGGATGATTTTTCTCACCATGCGCAAACAAATACAGATACTCTTTGACTTTGGAATGCTGAATGATATTGAAATCTTTAGTCACTTCCTTTATATTAAGTGCCCTGATATCTTGTGGCAAGTTGTGATTGAATAAGGCCAGAAACTCTTCTAAATCATTTAAAGGTTCATGTAAAAAGAGTTCAAATGCAGCCTCTTGAGCAGACACCATGGCATCTGTCCTTCCAGAAGCCAACGTCTTAAACTTTTTATCTTGCAAAATAAATTTAAAAGTTCTGTCAATCATTAAATGGACGGTCTTTACATTGGGTTGTTTTTGCCAACCGTGAAAACGATATCCTAAATATTGTACTGTAATAACGTAAAAATATTTTTTCAAACCTTTGCTTTTTTTTCCTCGAAAAGATTCGGCAAGTAACCCATTTTAATAGATATGACAAAATTTTTATAAATTGTAATGATTTTTACTAACTAAAAACTAATTATTATGACTGAAAATTCAACAAATAAACCACTAATATGGTTTTGGATTGTTAGCGTTTTAGGACTCGTTTGGAACGCGATGGGTGTAAATGCCTATTTGCAACAAGCATACGATACCGAAGGTTACCGTGAAATGTATACGCAAGAGCAATTAGAAATAGCAGCAAATTTTCCTGCTTGGGTAACTGCAGCATTTGCTGTTGCTGTTTTTGCAGGCGCTTTTGGGTGTTTAGCCTTGCTTTTAAGAAAAAAAATAGCTGGCAGTTTGCTGTTAATTTCATTATTGGCGGTAATTTTCCAAATGGGCTATATATTAATCAATGGATATACAAGTAGCATGGTTATGACCATTATGATTATTGTCTTTGCATTTTTCTTGGTCTGGTTTTCCAGAAAGGCAGCTGCAAATGGTTGGGTTTCTTAAACGCTAACGACACAATAAAGAGGTCGTCTTATAGATTGGTTTTCTGTCTGTTCGAGCGCAGTCAAGAACTTTATGCTGCTAGTATTCAATAGCTAGTATTCAATAGGTTTCGACTGCGCTCAACCTGACAAAATAAATTGTTCTCTACTTTTAAGACGCACTCTTTATTTGTGCCTTGTTTGAAGAATATTTACAACATCGTTTAATGCATACCCTTTGGCTTTCAGCAATATTAAATAATGAAACAGTAAATCGGCACTTTCATTTAAAAATAAATCGGCATTATTGTCCTTTGCTTCGATAACAACTTCAACCGCTTCCTCCCCTACTTTTTGAGCAATTTTATTGATGCCTTTATTGAATAACGAAGCGACATAAGAATCTTTAGATGGATTTTCTTTTCTGTTTTGTATAATGTTTTCCAATTCGGATATAAACCCATAGTCCAGATTGTTGTCTTGGTTCCAACACGTGTCACTTCCTTTATGGCACGTAGGCCCTTTAGGTTCAGCTTGAATTAACAGTGTATCGTTGTCACAATCAATTTTAATATCTACTAGATTTAAAACATTGCCACTTTCCTCGCCTTTTGTCCATAAGCGCTGCTTGCTTCTGCTGTAAAACGTAACCAGTTTGGTCTTCATGGTTTTGGAATATGCAGCTTCATTCATATAACCGAGCATTAATACATTCTTGGTTGTTACGTCCTGAATTATTGCCGGAATGAGTCCGTCTTTGTTTTTATTAAAATTTATATTCATTTTTTCCACTTTATATTAAGATACTGAAACAAGTTCAATATGACGACTAAAGTCGTACTTCTATATTATTATTCTGTAATTCAATTTTTAATTGTTCAATTTCAATTTCTCCAAAATGAAATACACTTGCTGCAAGGGCTGCATCTGCCTTGCCTTTTTTAAAGGTATCAACAAAATGTTGTGTATTGCCTGCACCTCCAGAAGCTATTATTGGTATATTAACTTCTTCAGAAAGTCTCGCTAAAGCTATATTTGCAAAGCCATCTTTTGTGCCGTCATGATCCATGGATGTAAATAGTATTTCGCCTGCACCGCGTTGTTCAACTTCCTTTGCCCAATCAAATAAATCAATTTCAGTTGGTACTTTTCCTCCAACCAGATACACTTTCCAATTGCCATCAACCTGTTTAGCATCAATAGCAACTGTAATGCATTGGCTTCCAAATTTATTTGAGAGTTCATTGATAAGTTCTGGTCGCTTTACCGCCGAAGAATTTACAGAAACTTTATCGGCTCCGTTTTTTAAAATAGCGTCAACATCTTTAACTGATGAGATGCCACCACCAACAGTAAATGGAATATTCACTTGTTCGGCTACACGAAGCACCATGTCCAATGTTGTTTTGCGCTGTTCTTCGGTTGCCGATATATCTAGAAACACTAGCTCATCTGCTCCTTTTTGAGCGTATTGTTTTGCCAATTGCACAGGATCGCCGGCATCAATTAGATTCACAAAATTGACGCCTTTTACGGTTCTTCCGTTCTTGATGTCTAAACATGGTATGATTCGTTTTGTCAACATAATAAAAAAATAGAAGTTAGATATTAAAAGTTAGAAGTTTCCTTGCTTGAAAAGTTGGTACTTTTGAAATTGGATCCCTAACTTTAATTCATACAAATTTTTCCAGATCAAATAAACTTATCTTATTTTCATAAATGGCTTTGCCTATTATCGCACCTTCGCATCCAATGTCCTGTAACTTTTTTAAATCATCGACGGATGATATTCCTCCTGAAGCTATAAGTTTAATAGATTGTTGACCATTACCTTTGCTACACGCTTCAATTATTTTTTTATACAAATCGAAAGATGGGCCTTCAAGCATACCATCTTTCGAAATATCGGTACAAATAACATACTTAATTCCTTTATACTGATACGTTTTAATAAACGGAAGAACATTGTCTTCACTTTGCTCTTGCCAACCGCTAATTGCAATTTTCTCATCTTTGCAATCTGCGCCTAATATGATTTTTTGTCCACCATATTTGCTAATCCAACTTTCGAAAGTTTTAGCATCATTAACTGCGATGCTACCTCCGGTAACTTGCTTTGCTCCCGAATTAAAGGCTGTGATTAAATCTTCATTGGCTTTTAATCCACCACCAAAATCAATTCTCAAGTTTGTTTTTGAAGCTATTTGTTCAAGTATTTTATAATTAACTATGTGTTTTGCTTTTGCGCCATCTAAATCAACAAGATGTAAATATTCAATACCTGAAGCTTCAAATTGCTTGGCAACTTCTAGCGGATTTTCGTTATATACTTTTTTTGTTGCATAATCGCCTTTGGTAAGGCGAACACATTTGCCTTCTATAATATCGATTGCAGGTATAATTCTCATTGATTTATTTATTTATTTATTAATCTATCCTGAACTTGATTCAGGATATGCTTAATTTTTATTTAAATTTAATTTGACCATTCATACAAAAGATTCTGAAATAAATTCAGAAAGTTACAGCTTCAAAAAATTCTCAAGAATTTTTGAACCTGTAACACTACTCTTTTCTGGGTGAAATTGTACCCCGTAAAAACTGTTGTGCTGCAAGGAAGACGCATATTCTATATCGTAATTTGTTGTTGCAATACTTTGAATGCACTGCTCGGCATAATAGCTATGAACAAGGTACATGTAATTATTATCATTAATGCCATTAAATAATCCTGATTTTAAATTATTTATTGTGTTCCATCCCATTTGTGGTACTTTAACATTGTTGGAAAACCTCTTTACGTTTGTGTCGAAAATACCGAGGCCTTTAACGTTTCCTTCTTCGGTTTTATTACATAGCAATTGCATGCCTAAACAAATGCCCAAAACGGGTTGTTTTAAGTTTGGAATAACCATATCTAATTGGCTCTCCTTTAGCATGCGCATAGCACTACTCGCCTCTCCTACGCCCGGGAATATTATTTTATCGGCAGAAATGATTTCATCCACTTTATTAGATAGAATCGCATCAACACCTAACCGTTTAAAAGCGAATTGAATGCTTTTTATGTTTCCTGCGCCATAATCTATAATTACAATTTTCAATTGATTTTCAATTTTGGATTTACGATTTACGATTTCAATTCGTAATTCGTCAATCTGAATTCATAAATTTTCAAAGCATTCCTTTTGTTGATGGCAAAATCATTTTATCTAGATCGCGCTTTACGGCCATTTTAATGGCTTTTGCAAAGGCTTTAAATATCGCCTCTATTTTGTGATGCTCGTTTGTGCCTTCGGCTTTGATGTTCAAATTGCATCTTGCGCCATCTGTAAACGATTTAAAAAAATGAAAAAACATTTCAGTGGGCATTTTACCTATCATTTCTCTTTTAAATTCGGTCTCCCAAACCAACCAATTTCTACCGCCAAAATCGATGGCAACTTGTGCTAAACAATCGTCCATTGGTAAACAGAAACCATAGCGTTCTATACCCAATTTATTTGCCAAGACTTGATTGAATAATTCGCCTAAAGCAATGGCTGTGTCTTCTATGGTGTGATGCTCGTCAACCTTTAAATCGCCTTTAACATCAATATTTAAGTCTAATTGGCCGTGCCGTGCCAATTGATCTAACATGTGGTCGAAAAAGGCAATTCCTGTGTTAATATAGCTTTGCCCTGTGCCATCCAGATTTAATTGAATTGCGATTTTGGTTTCGTTAGTATTTCTAACAATACTTCCTGTTCTGTCTGTGGTTTTTAGATATTTATAGATGTCTTCCCAATTATTAGTTTCAAGCGCAATGTAGGCGTCCAACTCTTCGTGCTTAACTGTAATTTCATCAGTTCCCAAATGGGTGTTGTCATTTATAAAGATTCCTTTTGAACCTAGGTTTTTTGCCAGTTCGATATCGGTTAATCGGTCTCCGATAACAAAGGAATTTCCCAAATCATAATCTTCGGAAAAATATTTTGTCAATAACCCAGTGTTTGGTTTGCGCGTTGATGCATTGTCTTCAGGGAATGTTCTATCAATAATTTGCTCTTTGAACACAACGCCTTCGGTTTCGAAGGTGTTAATTACAAAATTATGTATGGGCCAAAAGGTGGCTTCTGGATTAGCTTCAGTTCCCAAACCATCCTGATTGGTTACCATAATCAATTCAAAATCTAGCTCTTTGGCGATTTTACCCAGGTACTGAAATACTTTCGGGTAGAATTTCAACTTCTCGAAAGCATCTACCTGCTCATCGGCAGGTTCTTTTATTAGCGTTCCGTCGCGATCTATAAATAATACTTTTTTCATAACTTTAGTTATGACCCTGAACTGGTTTCAGGGTCTTTTAATTAATACTTAATGTTTCTAATTTATAATTTTCACTTTTTATAAGGTTCCATTTCCATTCTTTGCGCCAAATTTTTAATCGCCTTTCTCTTGTTTTTGCACTTTTCTTATCATCAAATACTTCAAAATAAGGCAAATCACGAACACTATACTTTTTTGTGAATACTGTAGCCGTCCCATTATTATGTTGACTAAGTCTTCTTTTTAAGTTTTCGATGTAACCAATATACAGCACTGTTCTGTCTTGTTTGTTAAAATGTAGCAATAGTATTTTAGATTTATATTTTTCATTCATGTTCAAATAATGAGTTCCTGAAACAAATTCAGGATTTCGAAATAAATAAAAGTGCTTTTATTAATTTCTCATTCTCTACTTCTGTTCCAACTGTTAATCTCAAGCAGTCACCGCATAACGGCTGATAGTTTCTATTGCGAATAACAATGCCTTGATTTATAAGTTGATTGTAACGATTATTAGCATCATCTACTTTTACCAAAATAAAATTAGCATCCGTTGGGTATATGGTCTTTATAAAATTAATGGGTTTTAATTCTAATATCAATTTTTCTCTTTCCTTTAGAATATCGTCAACTTGTGTACGGACAATATCAGGTTTAGAAAGTTGCTCCGTAGCTCGTAGCTGTGTTAATTGATTCACATTATAAGGTGGTTTTATTTTATTTAGCAACGAAATTATTTCAACTGATGTATAGCAAATTCCTAAACGAATTCCAGCCATACCATAAGCTTTTGAAAGTGTTTGGGTGATGATAAGATTTGGAAATTCTTCCAATCGGTTTAGCCAACTTTGTTGTTCGTAAAAATCAATATAAGCCTCGTCGATAACTACTATGCCTTTAAATTTATTCAGTAGCGTTTCAACTTCATTCCGATCAAAACTATTTCCCGTTGGGTTATTAGGTGAACACAAAAAAAGCATCTTACTGTTTGTATTTGATGCCGCTAATATTTGGTCAACTTGCGGTTGAAAGCTATCAGATAATAACACTTTAATAACATCAACTGCATTTACATTGGCGAGAACTTCGTACATTCCATACGTTGGCGGTAATGTGATGATGTTGTCTTGATTGGGTTCGCAAAATACTCTAACAATAAGGTCTAAAACTTCGTCGCTTCCATTGCCCAAAAGTATATTTTCTATTGGTATATTTTTAATTTCTGATAGCAATACTTTTAGTTTATTCTGTTGCGGATCTGGATATCGGTTTACGCCATTTTCAAACGGGTTCTCATTTGCATCCAGAAATACCATTTTATTGTCAAGCTCTTGAAATTCATCCCTGGCAGAAGAATAAGGTTTCAATTCTTTTATATTTGGTCGTATAAGGTCTTGAATGTTCATGGCTTTAATTCATTTAATCTTATTGTTACTGCATTCTTGTGTGCTTGCAAACCTTCGGCTTCTGCCATTAATTCGATAGAGTTTCCAATGTTTTGAAGCCCTTCTTTTGATATTTTCTGAAATGTCATACTCTTCAAAAAGCTATCCAGATTTATTCCAGAATAGGCTTTAGAAAATCCATTTGTTGGAAGCGTGTGATTTGTTCCGGAAGCATAATCGCCAGCACTTTCAGGCGTGTAATTACCTATAAATACTGAACCTGCGTTAACAATACCGTTGACATAAAATTCCTCATCTCTAGTACAGATTATAAGATGTTCAGGTGCATATTCATTGATTAAATCGAGTGCCGTTTGATTATTATCAACATAAATTAATTTCGAATTTGCCATTGCTTTTTTTGCAATATCCTGGCGCGGTAAGTCTTTTATCTGCTTTGCAACTTCGTCTGAAACTGATTTAATCAAATTCTTTGAGGTTGATACCAATATCACCTGGCTATCTGCACCATGTTCTGCCTGACTTAACAAATCGGAAGCCACAAATGCAGGATTTGCAGTATCATCGGCAACAACCAATAATTCACTTGGCCCAGCGGGCATATCGATAGCAACGCCATATTTCGTTGCCAATTGTTTTGCTACGGTGACAAACTGATTTCCCGGACCGAAAATCTTGTAAACTCCGGGGATGGTTTCCGTGCCAAATGTTAATCCTGCAATGGCTTGAATGCCGCCAACTTTAATGATTTTCGATATTCCACAAAGTTGTGCCGTATATAGAATAGCAGGATTGATTGATCCATTTTTATCTGGAGGAGAACACAATACAATCTCGTTACAACCTACGATTTGTGCAGGAACAGCTAGCATTAAAACTGTAGAGAATAAAGGTGCTGTTCCTCCGGGAATATATAATCCAATTTTTTGAATTGCCTTTTTCTCTTGCCAGCACAATACGCCTTTTGTGGTTTCAACTTCAATCTTGGGAGTTTGCAGTGCCCTGTGAAATTTTTCAATATTGGTTTTAGCAACTTTAATGGCCTCTTGAAGTTCTTTTGAAACCCCTTTTACTGAATTATTAACTTCTTCTTCTGTAACCAGAATAGAATCCAGTTCTACACCGTCAAACAAGGATGTATATTTTGCAATGGCTAAATCTCCATTTTTAACGACTTCTTTAAAAATTTGATTCACCGTAGCTTCAATATCATCAACCGATTGTGTTGGACGTTGTAATAGGATTGGCCAATTTTTTCTGTTAGGATTTTCGATTATCGTCATTAGTATTTTCAATTATTTTATAGGTCTCGACTGAACTCGACCTGATATTTAGTTTATTTTTTAAAGGATGCTGAAATAAATTTAACATGCTAAAGCACCATTTTTTCTATTGGACAAACCAATATCCCTTGGGCACCTTTTTGCTTTAATTCATCGATAATTTCCCAAAATTCATTCTTATTTAATACCGAATGTACCGAACTCCAACCTTTGTCTGCCAATGGTAATACTGTTGGGCTTTTCATTCCCGGAATGATATTAATAATATCCTGAAGCTTATCATTTGGCGCATTAAGCAAGATATATTTAGATTGCCTTCCTTTTAAAACCGATTGAATTCTAAATTGAAGTTTTTCCAGAATCTGCTGGTTGTTTTCACTTATTAATGATGAAGCTGCCAAAACAGCTTCTGATGTTAATACCACTTCCACTTCCTTTAAATTGTTTTTAAACAAGGTGCTTCCACTTGATACAATATCGCAAATAGCATCTGCCAAACCAATGTTTGGTGCAATTTCTACCGAACCATTGATAATATGTAAATCACCAGATATATTATTCTTTGATAAAAATTGATTTAAGGTATTGGGATAGGACGTTGCTATACGTTTTCCATCTAAATCCTGAATACCATTATAGTTTGCCGATTTTGGAACTGCAATGGATACTTTACATTTTGAAAAACCTAGCTTTTCAACAATAGTAATATCATTTCCCTTTTCAATCAAAACGTTCTCACCGATAATAGCGGCATCTACAACACCGTCACGAAGGTATTGCGGAATATCTCCATTCCTTAAATAAAAAACTTCTAAAGGGAAATTTCGAGCCGAAGCTTTAAGTTGGTCTTTACCATTATCGATTGAAATTCCTATATCTTTTAGGATTTTCATGGAATCGTCGTGCAGACGACCAGATTTTTGAACTGCAATTTTTAATTTACTCATCGTAGTGCCTGCACAAGCAGGTATCTTTTAGTTAATATTCGATTTGTGTTTGAGTAAATCTTTTGGGGAGATTTCCATTTTCATGGAAAAACAAAACCCGCTTGATTTGCTCAAACGGGTTTAAATATATCTTGATTTTATTCAATACATTTTCAGCCTGCTTGAGTGCAAGTATGAAAATGGCGATGATGTAGTTGAATAAAGTTCATTTCTTTTTTTATCTGTACAAAGATTGGGAATAAAAATTTACAATTCCAAATCTTTGGTACTTATTTTAAAATTATTGAATAATTCTGATTTTTTAATTCCCCAAATTATTGATTTCCTAAAATAATAGGCATTCCGCTATCTCCAGATCCAATAACAATCACTTTGCTATTAGGCGATTCGGCCAATTTAACTGTGGCTTCTATCCCTTTGTCTTGAAGGATCTTATCAGTAAGAGAAGCACTCAAAATACGATTTGCATCGGCCTTACCTTGAGCCTCAATAATCACTTTTTCGGCTTCCTTTGCTGCAGTAACCAATCTAAACTCATATTCTAAAGATTCCTGTTCTTGTTTTAATTTACGTTCAATAGCTTGTTTAATTGTTGGCGGTAAAGTAACATCTCTTATTAATATTTCATTTAATTGAATGTATTGATCTTCAACAATTTTTTTAGTTTCTTCAAAAATTTCAATTTGAATAACATCTCTCTTACTTGAATATAATTGTTCTGGCGTATAACGACCAACAACGCTACGCGCAGCAGATCGAATGGCTGGTAACAAAATACGTTCCTTGTATTGTTCACTTTTTTCCTGATGCAATTTTCCTAAACTTGCATAATCTGGTTGAAACCATGCTGATGCATCTAATTTAATATCTAATCCGTTAGACGACAATACATCCATTTTTTCAAAAACTTCTTGTTGTCTTACTTCATAAACAAATACTTTATTCCAAGGGGCAACTATGTGAAACCCTTCATTAAGTGGTGGTTCATCAGTCACTACACCATTATCGAACGTTTTATATAATACGCCCGCTTCTCCCGAACCAATAGTTACGGCAGATTTAGCAATTAATATTATTAGAACAATTAATACGACTAGTATTGGCAATCCAATTTTTGGTAATTTTTCCATTATTTTTTATTTATATAAGTCCGTTATATTTTCTTAATAACCATTCTACTGCCAGACTTAATGCAATAAGAATTAGTAAGTATTTCCAATCGATCAAAGGTATTGATTTTTTATTGCTTTTCTGGATTGAAGCGTAACGATTATCGTTTAATAATTCGTTTACCAAACCATCGTAGTTTTCAATAAAATAACTTGAGCCTTTACTGTTAGTAGCAATTTGCTGCAGCTTTGTTACATTGGCATTTAAAAATTGTTGCTCTATGCTATAATCCAGGATTTTAAAATTTCCCGACTTTGAAACATTCTCTTTTGACGCCTTTACGGTAAAGCTATATTCTGAAGCAGGTAAACTGCTTAAATCGACTTGATAGGAATTATTTTTTAAGACGAATGGAAATACATTTATTTCCTCAGTGATCGTATTTTTGACTGTAATATTGAGTGATTCACGATTATCGAACTCATAATTTTTGTTGAAAAATTGGGCTTTAATAATAATGCTGGTGTTTCCATTATAAAAAGATTCATAATCTACATTTAATCTGTTTCTACGCTTATTTGATGCAAGATACTGCACAAGTTTTCCCATAAAGTTATCAAACTCATTAAATGATTTTACATTTAGATAACTTTGTGCTCGCCATTGCCATAAATTTTCTCCAAACAAGATAGCTTCTCTCTTACTATTTGTTTCAAACGTTGCCAGCAACGGGTTTTCGGTAGAAATGCTTCCTATTTTTTTATATAATATGGTTTCAATTGGTGTGGAGAATTTGATATCACCAAAACTGGATTTTAAAGGCGGTAACGATTCAAAATCTAAATCTTCAACGATAAACGTTGCATAGTTGGTGTTTAGTTCGGCAAGATAATCTTCGGTTTGATTGGTAAGACTATGTGTGTAATTTTCATTAGCGGTATTAAGAAAACGCCAATCGGTTTGAGTCCCGGTAATAACAAATCTGTTCTTATTCTTTTCATCCAACACTTCAAATAATTTTTTAAAGTAATCATTTGGCTGGTATAGAATAGTTAGTTGAAAATCATTAATTTGACTAACGGCATCCAATGGTTTTAAGAACGTAACTTTTCGTTGTTCATTACTTTCAATACTCTTTTTTAACGCACCCAAATCCGGATGGGAAAAAGAGCTTACAATCGCAACTTCGGTTTTCTGGTCAATAACTTCTACTGCAAAATTCTTGCTGTTATTAATTATATTTTTTTCACTATTAATGGGTTGTATTTCAGCTTTATAACTATGCACACCAACACCACTTGCTGGTAAAGTAAAATTTATAACTTTTGAGTTATTCGATTTATTTAAATTAATTTGCTCTGAATGCACTATGGTATTACCCGAAGTAATTTGAAAGCGTGTTGTTACATTATCATTTCCATTATAAACAACAATAGTCTCAACTGGAAACCTGTTCTTTAAATATGCGTAACGATTAACATTTAATTGCTGAATTTTTAAGTCGGAATACGTAATGGTGTCTCCTAAAATTATTGAATAGATTGGTTGCTTAAATGTTGCTGCGGAAAACGTATAGTCATTTCCATAAGTTTGATTCCCATCTGTGATAAGTAAGGTTGGAGAAATAGTGTTTTTATAAATTTGTGATAACTGATGGAATGCCTTGTCTATATCTGTTTGTTGTTCGCTAAACGCGATTGAATCTGTAGTATTCAAATCCTTCCCGAATGTATAAATATCAACATTGAATTTGTTATAAATTGCAGTGTTATTCTTTACGTTTTCAACAAAACTTTTCGCACTATTATCTCTGTCTAAATGCACAATAGAACTTGAATTATCGACAGCAATAACAAGATTAGGTTTTTCAATATACAAACTGACTTGTTCGAACTTTGGGTTAACTAAAAGTAGTAGTACAGAAAAAATAGTTATAAATCTTAAACCCGTGAAATAGATATTAAGCTTACCTTTTTTTGATTTATATAAATACTGAAAAAGCGCTATTGAAAGCGCTAATATTCCAGAAAGTATGATATATATTATGGTTTCCGTTTGCATAGACCAATTTACGATTGACGATTTTTGATTGACGATTTTAAAATTATAAAATCGTAATTCGTAAATCTGAAATTATGTAAGCATGCCGCCATCAACATTTAATGTTTGTCCGGTCATATAAGCACTCATGTCGCTTGCTAAAAACACACAAACATTCGCAATATCTTCAGGTGTGCCACCACGTTTCAAAGGAATTGCATCGCGCCATCCTTTAACGGTGTCTTCATCAAGTTTAGCGGTCATTTCGGTTTCAATAAAACCAGGAGCAATCACATTGCTTCTAATATTTCTAGATCCAAGTTCTAATGCCACCGATTTTGAAAAACCAATAATTCCTGCTTTAGAAGCTGCATAGTTTGTTTGCCCGGCATTTCCTTTTACACCAACTACCGAACTCATATTAATAATTGAGCCTTGGCGTTGTTTCATCATTGGGCGAATAACAGCTTTGGTAAGGTTAAACACCGATTTTAGATTTACCTCGATCACTTTATCAAAATCTTCTTCGCTAATGCGCATTAAAAGATTGTCTTTTGTAATTCCTGCATTATTAATCAATACATCGATGCTACCAAATTCCTTTAATACATCGGCTGCCAACTGTTGTGCCTGATCAAAATTTGCAGCATTACTCTGATAGCCTTTAGCTTTAACACCTAGATCATTTAGTTCTTTTTCAAGTTCGTTAGCTGCTTCTACAGAAGCACTATATGTAAATGCAATATTGGCACCTTGTTCTGCGAAAACTTGTGCAATACCCTTACCAATGCCTCGACTAGCACCAGTAATGATTGCTGTTTTTCCTTCTAGTAATTTCATTTAAATAATATTTATTACCACGAATGCTCGAATAATATTTAATTACACTCGTCGGTTTAAGTTGGTTATCATTATTCAATTCAAATATAACAAATACAAGTTGCACTAAATATAAAAACCTCACAAAATCTTGTGAGGCTTTTAACAATATTTAAATGGATATATAAATGTTTAGGCCAAAACTTCGGCTACTTTTTTACCAATCTCTGCCGGAGAATTTACGACGTGAATTCCGCATTCACTCATAATGCGTTTCTTGGCTTGTGCTGTGTCATCACTACCACCAACGATCGCTCCTGCATGTCCCATGGTGCGTCCCACAGGTGCAGTTTCTCCAGCTATAAAACCAACAATAGGTTTTTTACTACCACTGTTTTGGTACCATTTAGCGGCATCGGCTTCTAATTGACCGCCTATTTCGCCAATCATTACCACACACTCTGTTTCTGGATCGTTGATTAAAAGCTCGACGGCTTCCTTGGTTGTGGTTCCAATAATTGGATCTCCACCAATACCAATGGCAGTCGTTATTCCTAACCCTTGTTTTACAACTTGATCGGCAGCTTCATAAGTTAATGTTCCTGATTTGGATACAATCCCAACTTTCCCTTTTTTGAAAACAAAACCTGGCATAATACCAACTTTAGCCTCATCTGGAGTAATAACCCCAGGGCAATTTGGACCAACCAAACGACACGCTTTATCTTTTATATAATCGGCAGCCTTAATCATATCGGCTACTGGAATGCCTTCAGTAATGGTAATAATAACTTTAATGCCTGCATCGGCAGCTTCCATAATGGCATCGGCCGCAAACGCTGGTGGCACAAAAATAATGGTAGTATCCGCTCCGACTTCCTTAACGGCATCTGCCACAGTATTGAAAACAGGTTTGTCTAAATGTGTTTGACCTCCTTTACCTGGTGTCACACCGCCAACAACATTGGTTCCATATTCAATCATTTGAGTAGCATGAAAAGTACCTTCTCCTCCAGTAAAACCTTGCACAATAATTTTTGAATCTTTATTTACTAAAACGCTCATTTGAGTTTATTTAACTTAATTTTTAAAACTAAACAAAAGTAATTTTTTGAAATTTATTTTTACGCTATTTTTCTTTTAATCTTTCCAATATTTCAGGAATTTTTCTAATAGATGCAATTTCCTTGTATTTGGTTCTAAAATCATCGGCAGGGATACCAAAATAGCTTTTACCACCTTCCAACGATTTACTAACACCTGCTTTAGCTGAAATTACCGCTTTTTTTCCAATGGTAATGCCGCTTGTAATACCAACTTGTCCCCAAATGGTAACTTCGTCTTCAATAATGACACAACCTGCAATGCCTACTTGAGATGCTATTAAACATTTTTTACCTATTACAGTGTCGTGTCCAACCTGTACCTGATTATCAATTTTTGTGCCTTCACGAATTCTAGTATCTGCCGTTACGCCTCTATCAATAGAGCAAAGTGTACCTAAATCGACATTGTCTTCAATAATTACGCGTCCTCCAGATTTCAATTGGTCAAATCCTTCCGGTCTATTCTTATAGTAAAAAGCACTTCCGCCAAGCACCGTTCCAGCATGGATTGTTACATTATTACCTATAACTGTATTGTCATAAATACTTACATTAGAATGTATGATGCAATTATCACCAATAACGACGTTATTTCCAATAAAGCAATTAGGCTGAATAATTGTATTTTTTCCGGTTTTTGACGAAGCTGAAATAGCAGAATTTGAAGCTTGAAACGGTTTAAAATAACTCGTAAGTTTATTAAAATCCCTAAACGGATCATCGCTAATTAACAATGCTTTTCCTTTAGGACATTCGACTTCTTTATTTATAAGAACAATGGTTGCGGCCGATTCTAGTGCTTTATCGTAATATTTTGGATGATCAACAAAAACGATATCTCCAGGCTCTACAACATGAATTTCATTCATACCAAGTACAGGAAACGCATCGTTTCCAACAAATTCACAATTAATGAGTTCTGCAATTTGTTTTAGGGTATGTGGTTTTGAGAATTTCATTTAAAAACCGTTTGTCGTTTGTTGTTAAGTTTTTTTTGGATCTCCCTGTGAACAGACAGATTCCTGCCTTCACAGAAATGACAAAGTATTATTCTTTAACGCGTTCTTTGTATGTTCCTTTTTCTGTTTCAACTTTAATTTTATCGCCTTCATTTATAAACAATGGAACATTAACTGTTGCTCCAGTCTCGACCGTAGCCGGTTTTGTAGCATTAGTAGCCGTATTGCCTTTAATACCAGGCTCGGTTGCTGTTACTTCTAAAATAACACTTGCAGGCATTTCGACTGATAACGGCATGTCATCTTCAGAATTAATAATAATCGTAACCACTTCGCCCTCCTTCATTAAATCCGGGGTGTCTAGTGCATTTTTTTGTAAAGAAATTTGTGTGTAATCTTCGGTATTCATAAAATGGAACGTATCGCCTTCACTATATAAATATTGAAATTTATGCGTTTCCACACGCACATCCTCTAATTTATGCCCTGCGGAAAAGGTGTTGTCAATTACTTTTCCAGAGGTTACACTCTTTAATTTAGTTCTTACAAAAGCCGGCCCTTTACCCGGTTTTACATGTAAAAATTCAATAATTTTAAAAATATCGTGATTATATTTTATACATAATCCGTTTCTAATATCTGATGTACTTGCCATAATATTGTGCCTGATGTTTAGTTGTTTGTTGTTTAGCTGTCTAAACGTTATTAATTTAATTAGACTTAAAGTAGCCTTTCATGATACCACGATGTGAATTCTTAATAAATTGAAGGATTTCATCGCGTTCTGGAGTTGCCTCCATTTCTGCTTCAATAAGTTCTGAAGCTTGGGTGTTATTATAATTTTTTTGATAAAGCAGCCTGTAAATATTTTGTATTTCTCTGATTTTATCGGCCGAAAAATTCCTTCTGCGTAATCCGACAGAATTAATTCCGACATACGATAATGGTTCTCGTCCAGCTTTTACATAAGGTGGCACATCTTTTCTTACTAAAGAACCTCCAGTTACGAAAGCATGGTTACCCACAGAACAAAATTGGTGTACAGCTGTCATGCCGGCAAGAATAACATAATCTCCAATAGTGATATGGCCTGCAAGTGTACTGTTGTTTGAGAAAATACAATTATTCCCAACAATGCAATCGTGGGCAATATGGCAATACGCCATAATGAGGCAATTATCACCAATAACGGTTTTCATTCTATCCCTTGTTCCTCTGTTTATGGTGACACATTCTCTTATAGTAACATTATTTCCAATTTCGACAGTAGTATCCTCATCGTTATATTTTAGATCCTGTGGCACGGCAGAAATTACCGAACCTGGAAAGATATTGCAATTCTTTCCTATGCGAGCGCCTTCCATGATAGTAACATTACTTCCTATCCAGGTACCATCACCTATAATAACATTATTATGTATGGTTGTGAACGGCTCTATAACAACGTTCTTGGCAATTTTAGCACCAGGATGCACATATGCAAGTGGTTGGTTCATATTATTTTACTTTTGAGATTTGAGCCATGAGTTCGGCTTCTGCGCATAGTTTACCATTGGCATAAGCATACCCTTGCATGTGGCATATACCACGACGAATAGGCGTGATTAAGGAACATTTGAAAATTAAAGTATCTCCAGGAACTACTTTTTGTTTGAACTTTACTTTATCAATTTTCATGAAAAAAGTTAAATAATTTTCCGGATCAGGAACTGTACTCAGTACCAATATTCCTCCTGTTTGCGCCATGGCTTCAACAATTAAAACTCCAGGCATTACCGGAGCTCCGGGAAAATGACCAGCAAAGAATGGCTCGTTCATTGTTACATTCTTTAAACCCACAACATGAGAATCGCTAAGTTCGAAAATTTTATCGATTAACAAGAAGGGCTGCCTATGTGGCAACATATTCATGATCTGGTTCACATCCATTAAAGGTTCCTGACTCAAATCAATATTTGGAACATTATTACGTCTTTCGTTCTTGATTATTTTAGACATCTTCTTGGCAAACAAGGTGTTTATGGAATGTCCCGGTTTATTGGCGATAACCTTTCCTCTTAACCGTGTTCCTATAAGTGCTAAATCGCCAACTACATCCAGCAATTTATGTCTTGCAGCTTCATTTGGATGATGTAGTGTCAGATTGTCTAAAATCCCATTTGGTTTAATCGCTATAGAATCTTTTTTAAAGGCAACTTTTAATTTTTCCATAGTTTCTGGTGACAATTTTTTATCGACATAAACTATGGCATTATTTAGGTCACCTCCTTTAATTAATCCATTCTCAAGAAGCATTTCTATTTCATGTAAAAAACTAAAGGTTCTAGAATCTGAAATATCTTTTTTAAAATCTGAAATATGATTTAATGTCGCATTTTGAGTACCCAAAACTTTTGTCCCGAAATCTACCATAGTAGTAACTTGATATTCCTTGGCTGGCATTATTAAAATTTCACTACCTGATTCCTCATCCGTATAAGAAATAACATCGGTCACTACATATTCTTCTCTATTGGCGTCTTGTTCTACGATACCAGCTTTTTCAATTGCTTCTACAAAAAATTTGGAAGACCCATCCATAATTGGTGGTTCTGACTCATTCAATTCCACGATTACATTATCGATTTCTAATCCAATCAAAGCAGCTAAAACATGCTCAGATGCAATTCCCGTATTTGGAGACCCAGGTTTAAATGTTAAAATAACTTCCTTTCCTGTATGTAAACCAACTCCTTTTAAAGAGATGTCTCCCTCTATTGTTCTTTGTTTTATTTCAGTATTAACTATTGCCATTTACTTTTTTTTCTAAATCGTTTAAATTTTTAACAATCTTTGACAAATTTTTAAAATGCACATAAGATTTCACGTAATTACTATAATCTATGGCTGGCGACCCATATAGTTTTTCTCCATCTTTAACCCGATGTCCAATTCCAGTTTGTGCCTGTACTTTTACGCCATTGCCAATGGTCAAATGACCAGCTATACCAACTTGACCGCCAATCATGCAATATTTCCCAATTTTCGTTGAGCCAGCAATTCCAGTTTGGGCAGCAATTACAGTATTCTCACCAATTTCAACATTGTGAGCAATTTGAATTTGATTATCAAGCTTTACCCCTTTTCTTATAATTGTAGATCCTAATGTAGCTCTATCGATAGTAGTGGCCGACCCAATTTCTACAAAATCTTCAATAATGACATTTCCAGTTTGAGGCACTTTTTGAAACTCCCCTTTTTCGTCAGGAACAAAACCAAAACCATCAGCTCCAATAACTGCACCGCTATTTATTACGCAGTTGTTACCAATTTCTGTTTCCGAATATAACTTAACTCCTGAAAAAACTGTAGTATTATTTCCAATAACTACATTATCTCCTACATAGGCATGAGGATAAATTTTCACATTTTCACCTAGAATCACATTTTCTCCTAAATATGAAAATGCCCCTAAATATGCATTATCTCCATAGACCGCAGTCTCAGATACAAAGGAAGGTTGCTCTATTCCCGTTTTATTATTTTTAACTTGATTATAATATTTTAATAATTGAGAAAATGATTTATAGGCATCTTCAACTTTTATTAAGGTTGTTGCAATATCGCTATCTGGCTGAAAAGATTTATTTACAATAGTAATTGATGCCTTTGTTGAATAAATATAAGGGATATATTTTGGATTGGCTAAAAATGTTAGTGACCCTTCGATTCCTTCTTCAATCTTGGAGAGTTTAGATACTTCTATATCTGGATCTCCAACAATATCGCCTTCTAAAATCTCTGCTATCTGCTGTGCTGTAAATTTCATCATGGCAAAAATAGGAAAAATGTGCTAAAGTTTTTCTTTAGGGTAACATATAAAATATTTAGTAATAGGTTTTGCAAGTGCTTTAAGGTTTAACTGATCTGACGCCTTAACAATATCATCAATTTTTCCGGATTTATGTAGGACATTAATTTTTTGAGAATTTAACTGATATGCCTGATTTGAAATTTCGCCAATGAACACAAAATATTCAGCTTCTTTTTTAGTAATCTTATATGTATCGATTAACAATTGAATATGCAATTGAAGGTTTTCTTTTTTAATTTTCTTATTTTTTATTTTAATTTTTAATAAAGTCCGGTTTATAATCATTTTGCTCAAATGGCTCAAGACAAAATCATCACAAAATTGCCACGCTTTCATTGCCGAAATGATATCGTAATCGTCAAGGTTAGAGAAAATCTCTAATGTTTCATCATTAAAATCTTTAACAGAAATTTCGTTTTTCAAAAAAAACAGTAATGGTTTACTTGCATGAAGTTCCTCACCTAATTTAATCAGCTCTTTTGCTCGTTTTAAGGCTCTTATCAATAATTGTTCGGCAACCAAACTGGTTTTATGCAAATACACTTGCCAATACATAAAACGTCGCGCTATTAAAAACTTTTCAACACTATAGACGCCTTTTTCCTCGACTACCAATTCATCATTAACCACATTTAACATGGTAATTAAACGCTCACTATTTACATTGCCTTCGGCAACACCGGTGTAGAAACTATCCCGTTTTAAATAATCGGCTCTATCCATATCTAATTGACCAGAAATAAGCTGTAACATAAACTTTCTATGATACTCTCCTTTGAATATTTGTATGGCCAACGTTAAATTTGAGTTAAATTCTCTATTTAAAGACTCCATAAATAACAAAGAAATATACTCATGAGACACACCGTTTACGATGCTATGCTCCATGGCATGAGAAAACGGACCATGCCCAATATCGTGCAATAAGATCGCGATATAAAGACCTTCTTCTTCCTCTTTAGAAATTGTAACGCCCTTAAAACGAAGAACATTAACCGCTTTTTGCATTAAATGCACACAACCTATGGCATGGTGAAAGCGTGTATGATGCGCACCAGGGTATACCAAATAAGACATTCCCATTTGAGTAATTCGCCGTAGTCTTTGAAAATATTTATGTTCAATTAAATCAAAGATTAGAGAATTTGGAATAGTAATAAATCCGTAAATTGGGTCGTTTAATATTTTAAGCTTATTCAAATATTTTTTTTTAACAATAAATATTCACAAATATAACTATATGAACAATATAAAAATACTTTGGGTTGATGATGAAATTGATTTGCTAAAACCTCACATTTTATTTCTGGAACAAAAAAATTATCATGTAACCACTTGCCAAAGCGGTACTGAAGCCATAGAGGTTTTAGAGGACAACACCTTTGATATTGTTTTTTTAGACGAAAACATGCCCGGTCTTACAGGCTTGGAGACTTTGAATGAAATAAAAGAAATACAGGACAACCTACCCGTTGTTATGATTACTAAAAGTGAGGAAGAATATATTATGGAAGAAGCTATCGGTAGTAAAATAGCCGATTATTTGATAAAGCCTGTCAATCCGAATCAAATTCTTTTAAGCTTAAAAAAGAATTTAGACAATTCCAGATTAGTTTCAGAAAAAACAACCTCTAACTATCAGCAAGAGTTTAGAAAAATTGCTATGGATTTAGCCATGGTTAATAGTTATGAAGATTGGGCAAGCTTATATCAAAAACTTATTTATTGGGAAATTCAGCTTGAAGATATTGAAGACATAGGCATGTTTGAGATTTTAGAGTCTCAAAAAAACGAAGCCAATATTCAGTTTGGAAAATTTATAGATAAAAATTATCCGGATTGGTTTTTACCAAACACAGATGCTCCAGTGATGTCACATACGCTTTTTAAAGATAAGGTAGCACCTTTATTAGGTAAAGAACAACCAACCCTTTTGGTAGTTATCGATAATTTACGCTATGATCAATGGAAAGCCTTCGAACCTATTGTTAATAACTATTATAAAAAAGAAAGCGAATCTACATTCTACAGTATTTTACCAACGGCCACGCAATATGCTCGAAACGCCATTTTTTCGGGATTAATGCCAAGTGATATGGAAAAATTGTTTCCTCAATTCTGGAAGAATGATACAGATGATGGCGGTAAGAACCTCTTTGAAGCCAAATTTTTAGAAGCACAAATGAAACGGTTGGGTTTAAATCATTTAAAGCATGAGTACTATAAAATAACCAACTTAAAAGCCGGAAAAAAATTAGCCAATAATTTTAAATCATTAAAAAATAACGACTTGACCGTTGTCGTTTATAATTTTGTGGATATGCTGTCTCATTCTAAAACCGAAATGGAAGTGGTTAAAGAACTAGCTTCAAATGATAAAGCCTATCGCTCACTTACTTTAAGCTGGTTTAAAAATTCGCCACTGTTAGAAATAATTCATCAGGCACAACAATTAGGATTTAAACTCATTTTAACCACAGACCATGGTACCATTAATGTAAAAAATCCATCGAAAGTCATTGGAGACAGAGAAACAAGTCTGAATCTTCGATATAAAACCGGACGGAGCCTGACATATGAAAATAAAGATGTCCTCGTATCAAAAGATCCTAGTGTGATACACTTGCCGTCAATAAACATGAGTAGTTCTTATATTTTTGCGAAAGGCGATTTGTTTTTTGCTTATCCAAATAATTACAATCACTATGTGAGTTACTATAGGAATTCATACCAACACGGTGGTGTTTCTCTTGAAGAAATGATCATTCCGTTTGTGGTGTTAAATCCAAAATAATCTCTACGTAATGCAAAAAACATCGATGAAATACATTTTTTATTAGTTTTTCCCAAAATTTATTCCTATAATTGCATATAAATATAATGTGTTTGGAGATTAATTACACAATTCATGATGTTGATGATGTTGCAAAACAGCTCATTTCACATGTTTCCACAAAAACACTTTTATTTGGTGGCTCTATGGGTGTTGGCAAAACAACGCTTATAAAAGCTGTAGTGCGGGTTCTAGGAAGTTTTGATGATGTTACAAGCCCAACATTTTCAATAGTAAACGAATACTTGACACCCGAAGCATTAATCTATCATTTTGATTTTTATAGAATCAAAGATGTAGAGGAAGCGTATAATTTTGGTATTGAAGATTATTTGTATTCTAATCATTGGTGCATCATTGAATGGCCGGAACGTTTACAAAGTATTTTACCGGAACACGCAGACAAAATCGATTTAGTTTTAAACCCTGATAATTCAAGAACGTTAAAACTAAAGTGTATAACGAATTTAACCGAAAAACAAAGCTGAGTATAAATTAGACAACATTAAGACCCACGAATTTTGAAGATTTACGGGAAAACCGTAAGTGGAAAGCCCCAATTGTATTGATTTTAACATAATTTTAACATTTGGTCATTTTCTTCAATCTTCTTTTAGTTACATTTGAGGTATTAATTAATTAAATCCCTTAAAAAATGAAAACTAAAAAGTATTTAATTGCAATCGCAATTTTCGGTGGAATGTTATTCACAGCTCAAGCGACAAACATGATTGATCAAGATGCTGAACAAACTAAAATCGAAAAAAAGTGGTTTAGAATCCCGTCTGGAGGATAGGAAAAACAACAGATCCCTAATTATTGGGAGTTTAATAGCTACGTTTATAGCTATTACACCGTATTTATTTTATTTGTATGAAAGTGTTCCAAACAAACAAGTGTGGGACACTTTTTTGTTTACTTATGATAGTACATCGTGGGGAGATGCCAATTTAGCAATGTGGGTTTTAACAAGTAAAGCAATTCCTTTGCTCTTAATTTTTATCTGGTTCTTTACTTGCCGTCATTGGTGGTATCATGCCTTATTAGTACCAATGGCAATGTATATATATCAAGTAATTACATTGTTAAATGATGACGTTCAATATATGGATGAATTTCAGCTTATTTATTTACTTCCTGTTATGGCAATTGTAATCCCTTCAATTTATCTTATACGTGCGAGAATATTTAATAAGATCAATGATGCCAATAAAAGTATGCAGGAACTTGAAGATGAATTTAAGATTAGGCCTAAAGGCTTTTTTGCCAAGTTTAGCGATTATTTTTAAGAGTTATAAAAGCAATCAAAAATTTATTCGTAATTTGACTTTTAATTAAGAAGTCAACGCAAATGTCTAAACCCTTATCGCCCTTTACTAAACAACAGCTACTCCCTCAAGAAGAAACCCTTGAAATATTAAAGCGCAAAGGCGAACTCTTTATTGGCATTCCAAAAGAAACAGATTATCAAGAAAAAAGGGTATGCTTAACACCCGATGCAGTTTCGGCATTGGTTAGTAACGGTCATAGGGTACTTTTAGAGACTGGAGCTGGCGAGGGCGCCAATTTTAGCGACAGAGATTATAGTGAAGCCGGTGCAGAAATCACTAAAGATACTGCCAAAGTGTTTGCTTGCCCGATGATTCTTAAAGTTGAGCCACCGAGTCTTGAACAAATAAAACTTATTAATCCGCAAACCATATTAATTTCCGCACTTCAAATTAAAACACAATCGAAGAAATACTTCGAAGCTTTAGCTACCAAACGTGTTACGGCTCTCGCATTTGAGTTTATTCGTGATGAAGATGGTGCTTATCCGGCAGTAAGATCATTAAGCGAAATTGCCGGAACAGCATCAGTTTTAATAGCTTCAGAATTATTATCGAATGTTAATGAGGGTAATGGGCTTCTGTTTGGTAATATTAGTGGTGTACCGCCTGTTGAAGTTGTCATTCTAGGTGCAGGAACTGTTGGAGAGTTTGCAGCAAGAAGTGCCATAGGGCTTGGTGCTAATGTTAAAATTTTTGATAAGTCTATTTCAAAGTTGCGAAGTATTCAAATCAATCTTGGTAGAACCGTCTTCACTTCTACGCTTCAACCAAAAAATTTATTAAAAGCTTTACAGCGATGTGATGTTGCTATTGGTGCAGTAAGAGGGAAAAACAGATCCCCGATTTTGGTTACTGAACAGATGGTAGAAAGCATGAAAAAAGGAGCCGTTATTATTGATGTAGGCATTGATATGGGAGGTTGTTTTGAAACTAGCGAAGTTACTACACACAAAAACCCAACCTTTATAAAGCACGATGTTATACACTATTGTGTTCCCAATATCCCTGCCCGATATGCACGAACTGCTTCGATTTCAATTAGTAACATTTTCACGCCTTATTTATTAAAAATAGCAGATGAAGGAGGCATAGAAAATTCTTTGCAATTTGACAGAGGTTTAAAAAATGGGTTGTATTTTTACCACGGCATTTTAACCAACAAATCGGTTGGTGAATGGTTTGATTTAAAGCACAGCGACATTAACTTACTCATCTTTTAATGAAATTAATACAGCGCATTGGTTACTATCTTGGAGGTTTTTCTTTAGGATTAGTCATATTGGCATTTTTTTTGAATGGCAAGAAAGTATCTTGCGACTATGGTCCTGACGCAAGAGTGCTCAAAAATATTAGCTCCAAAAAAATGTTATATAGTGATGATGTTATGAAAATGATGACTAATAAGGATATAGATACTTCTACAATAAACTATATTCTTTTTAAAGGTGATATAAATTTTTCTGAAAGTAATACCAGAAAAGAACCTTGCGGGACTTATTTTATCGAGGGCACTTCAAATAAAAAAGATATTGCTCTGATTGTTGAAAATTGTGACACTATTGCTACACTAAGAGAAATAAAATGGATTGATTAATTTTTTTCAATTTAGAATTATCTTTTTAGTGAAAGGCGTCCCGTTTTGAATTATAGATAATAGGTAAACACCTCGTTGAAAAGATGACAAATCTATGGTTCTGATTGTTGTTTGATTGCCAAATGGTTGAATCACTTCATTTAATAATGTCTTACCAAGCATATCAAGTAAATGCAAACTTGAGACCCTACTTAATCCTGTTAATTTAATGTTTACAATATCATGCGTTGGATTGGGATAGATGGTAAATTCAATATTATTAACATTTCCTTCATCTAAATCTAAAGATGGACTTGTACATTGATTTATTGTAACTTTGACCTTATCGGAATCCTCCGAAATTCCATTAGAAACAGTCACACTATAAAAGGTAGAGTGGCTAGGACTAACGGTGATACTTTGTGTGATCTCTCCTGTGTCCCATAAATATTCTGTTCCTCCAGTGGCAGTAAGAACAACACTTTGTCCATTACAAACAGAAACGTCTTCACCTGCACTAGCCTGAACTGGTTCAATTGTTGAAACCAGCACGTCATCCGTATTTGGGCATCCGTTTTGTAAAACAGCCACACTATAAGTTGTTGTTGTATTAGGATTTACTGTGATACTTTGTGAAGTTTCACCAGTATTCCATTGAAAAATACTTCCTCCAGAAGCAGTAAGTGTAGTGCTCTGCCCCACTTCGATAGTAACATCATTACCAGCATTTGCAGTTGGCATTGGATTTACAGTAACTATTACATCATCGGTATCTGATGCTAC
The DNA here is from genome assembly GCA_964195015.1 of uncultured Flavobacteriaceae bacterium. Classification (GTDB taxonomy): domain Bacteria; phylum Bacteroidota; class Bacteroidia; order Flavobacteriales; family Flavobacteriaceae; genus CAXMOQ01. The sequence goes on from CAXMOQ010000001.1 coordinate 46,240, forward strand.
ACCTTCCGAGACAGTTATGCTATAGGTTGTTGTGGTATTTGGATTTACAGTTATGCTTTGCGAGGTTTCACCCGTATTCCATAAATACTCTGATCCTCCAGATGCGGTTAGTGTTGCACTATTTCCTTCGCAAATTGCAACATCATTTCCGGCATTGGCGGTTACATTCCCTGTACTTACAACGGTTACAATGATATCATCTTTTACACTTGAACATCCATTCTGATATGTAGTTACACTATACGTAGTTGTTGTATTTGGACTCACCGTTATACTCTGTGAGGTTGCACCGGTACTCCATTGGTAAGTAGTTCCTCCGGAAGCCGTAAGAGTCGTGCTCTGCCCTACCTCTATAGTGACATCATTGCCAGCATTGGCTGTTGGGACTGGGTTTACAGTGACTACAACATTATCGTTATCAGAGGCTGCTCCTTCTAAAACGGTTACGCTATAGGTTGTTGTGGTATTTGGATTTACGGTTATGCTTTGCGAAGTTTCTCCGGTATTCCATAAATATTCTGATCCTCCAGATGCCGTTAGTATTGTACTATTTCCTTCGCAAATTGCAACATCATTTCCTGCGTTAGCAACTACGGTATTATCGTTATTATCTTGTGGCACTTCTACGATAAAAGATGGCGCATAATCTCCTGTAAAGGCGTTATTCCAATTACTACCAAACATAACTTTTGTTCCACTTCTATTCGGTACTGCCATGGCAGCATGACCATAACTAATATTATTGGAGTGATGTTTAGCAAATCTTTCAACAGTATTAGAATCATCAAGCTTTATTGCAAAAATTTCTCTTGGTGCTACCGGATGATCTGTACAACATCCTTCGCTCACATAAGCCCAACCTGGTCTATCGGTATTTCTGCAACTAATATGACCGCCCCAAACACCTCCAGGATAATTAAATAAAAGTCTTAAAGGACCTTCATCTAATCTGGCAGACACTAAATAATACCCTTGGTTCTGACCAGAATTGCCATAAAACCCAACAAACACATCGTTACCGTCTACATCAATTCCTAAATCGCCATGTTCAGTTTGATCGATAATATGCTTTTCATTATTCATGTTTACATTGTAAGTCTTTAATCCTTCAGTAGGACCTGAACCATTTGGTCTCCAAGAAACCACAGCATAATCTCCAGATTGTGACATACTAAACCAATCTAAATCTCCTTGAGAACCTAAAAATTTCGTTCCTGTAACAACATCGTTTAAAACATCGTAAACTATTAGTGTTAAATCACTGCCATTTTCTCCAATGAGTGCAACCCATTTATCGTCTATAGACATATTTCCTTCTCCATATCCATAATCAACCCTAGAATATTCACTAAACTTATATAATTCCTGTCTTGTATTTGTTAAAACGTCAAATTTGACAAAGGTGTTATATTCAGTACCATACATTACATTTGGTTCAGAATTAGACCAGGTTGCAGAGCTTGGAATATCGCTCCAATATAAAAGCTCATAAGTGTTTCCATCTAATATTGCAGCCGGATATCCTGATAATTTAATTAATGAACCATCGGAATTCCATGTTTGATCTTTTGCATAATGATGTTTTAGTCTTTGATTGGTTACACCAAATACTTGACTATCACTAATCTTGGTAATCGTATTACCAGATAAGCCTTCGGTAAACGAAACTAAATATGCGGGTACAGCACCTGAAGGTGGCTGATAACTTGAATAATTAATAGATGAAAGAGGCAAATCCTCAGGGTAATTTTGAGCAGAAGACATTAAACTAAATCCCAGTGAACATGTTATAAATGCATAACATGATATATTCCTATAATTAAGGAATTCAAGGTAAAATAAACTCATTGCATTTGGGGCATTTGCTATTAATCGGTACTAATCTATCAAAACATTTTTTTTAGAAAATTA
>CAXMOQ010000002.1:0-47545 GCA_964195015.1 uncultured Flavobacteriaceae bacterium
ATCGATTGGCTTCTCTGTAATTTGCACCAATACTAGTTACTGATTTAGATAATTGATTTTTTAAAACCAATGATTCAGGTGTTTTAGGTAAACTTGTGGAAAAATTCAATATATCAATAGCAAACTTAATTGTTCTCTTTTCAAGTGTTTCAGTAAATTCTTTATTGGTCATTATTTAAGTATTTAAAGTATTTCTGAAATACGCTTTTAACTTTAAGTATTTAAGGCACTTTAGTTCACTTATTACTTTTTAAAATCAATTTTTTAGTCAGATAATTAAATCTAATATACAATAAAATAGATGCCGTTGTTAATCCAGCGAGTAGACCTAACCATATTCCAAAGCTACCATAAGCATCTTCTTTTCCTAAAAAATAACTGATTGGAAAACCAACGATCCAATAGGATACAAACCTCTTAACGCGCCCAAAACCACCACTTGAATACTATCGCTTATCTGAAAAATGGCAGCAGCTAAAAGTAATTTTGAAGCAATACTTACCACTTCGGTATTGTCTGCTAAATTCTTAACATCATCATAATCTACATACAGTTTTGGTAACTGATTGTGTAGTGCAAAGAAAAAGATACCGAAACAAACGGCAAAAAGCATTCCCAATAGAAATAAAGAATATGCAATTCGGCGTAATTCAAAATAATTCTGTAAGCCTTTTTGATTTCCTACACGAATCATGGATGCGACGCTTATGCCCATAGCAACCATAAAGGTCATTGACGATAAATTCAATGCAATTTGATTCGCAGCTTGAGGATTTTTACCCAATAAACCACTTAACCAAATAGCAGCTGTAAATATTGCGACTTCAAAAAACATTTGCATAGCACTTGGCATACCCAGATTTATTATTTTTTTAAGCATTAAGGTATCTAAAACAAAGAACTTGATATGTGTAACATAAGCCTTCGATTTTTCCTTGCCTAGTAAAAGCCACCATAAATGAGCTACCATTACAAAGCGCGAAACTAAAGTGCCATAGGCAGCACCAACGATACCCATTTCAGGAAAGCCAAACTTTCCGAAAATAAGAACATAGTTTAAAATCACATTAATAATGTTCCCGACTAAAGTTGCATACATTGGATATCGCGTCATCGATAAGCCATCACTAAATTGTTTAAACGCCTGAAATATTACCAAAGGAATCAAAGAAAATGCGACAAGATCAAGATAAGGAATGGCAAGTTCTACCACCTCAATAGGTTGCTTCATTAAATACATGAGTGGCTTAGCAAAAAAGACCATCAAGAAAAGTAAAATCCCTAAAACCGTACATAAAAATAAGCCATGCTTAAACGCCGATTTCCCTTTAATAAAATTTCCTTCAGCATCGGCTTCGGCGGTTAATGGCGTAATCGCTGTAGAAAAACCAATACCAATAGACATTCCAATAAACATAAAACTATTCCCTAGCGATACTGCGGCAAGTTCGGCAGTTCCTAGTTGGCCAACCATAATATTATCAACAAAACTTACAAAAGTATGACCAAGCATCCCTAACATTACTGGAGCGGCAAGTTTCCAATTATATTTAAACTCTTTTGTGTATTCTGATAAATGCATCTGGCAAAAGTAACTTTTAGTTTCAGCATTAACCAATTTTAGAATATACTTTTAAAGAGTCTGATAAAATCAAATTCTTAATTGTTGATAAGTCGTGGTAACTAACTTATAACGAGCGCTTTATTTTTATATCTTTACATTATCCAAATTAGTATTGGACTGCCAATAGTAAACTTATACATGTTAAGGTATAAAGAAACATTTAGCTTTTATTTTAGAGGGATTTATAAATAAATTGCGGGTTAAAAGTTTCAGAAAAAAGGGGAAAGCAATTTTCCCCTTTTTTATTGCTTCGAATTATACATTAACATTCCTTTTAGAATTCTTATCGTGAGCTTTAATTATATTGCATGACCAAAGCTTTTAACTTATGAAATCAACTTTATTTTTTGCTGTTTTAACCTTTTCTTTTTTAAGTTTTTCTCAAAATAATTTAAACCCCTTTTTGCCAGAGATAGTATCGCAATTTCCAAACGTAAGAGATATTGCTATGTCTCCGGATGGTAACAACATCATGTTTACGGCCCAAAGTGTTATGGGAAATTTGTCAGCCATAATTACTGTGAGTAAAGAAGGAACTACATGGAGTTCGCCACAAGTCGCCTCATTCTCCGGGCAGCATTTTGATCTTGAGCCCTTTTTCTCTCTTGACGGATTAAAACTTTATTTTGTATCTACCAGGCCTTTAGAAACTTCCTCTACAGAGCCTAAAGATTTTGACATCTGGTATGTAGAACGTAAAACCATAAATGATAATTGGTCGCACCCTCTAAATTTAGGCAGCCCGATTAATACAGAGCACGGTGAATTTTATCCTTCTATAGCTAACAACGGAAACTTTTATTTTACGCGAGATAATCCGACCCTAAAACGCAAGGACGACATTTATATAAGCGCATTTAAAGATGGGAAATATTCCGAACCAATAGCATTACCTGATGCCATTAACTCTGAAGGCTACGAATACAATGCTTTTATTGCACCAGATGAATCTTATTTGTTATATGGTTGCTATAATAGAAAAGATGGTTTGGGCAGTGGTGATTTATATATTAGTTATAAGACTGAAAAAGGTTGGAGTGAAGCAAAGAATTTAGGAAACACCATTAATACAGATAAAATGGATTACTGCCCATTTGTTGATACGAAAACCAAAACGCTATATTTTACAAGCAAATTAGATAATACGGTTACTACTTTTGAAAAACCTTTATCACTTAATAGCTTGTTAGAGGAATTTAATAAATATGATAATGGGTTGAGCAGATTGTATAAGGTATCTATTGAAGATTTATTAAACAATTAAAATTTAGATATTCCCTGTTTAGCCTCCTCAAACTCCTGCATCATATCTTCAACAATTTGGGCAACAGGTTTTATATTATGAATTAATCCAGCAATTTGTCCAATTTCCAGTTCGCCATTATCCAGATCCCCTTCAAACATACCTCGTTTGGCACGTGCACGACCAAGCAATTCTTTTAATTGTTCTGGAGTGGGTCCCGTTTTATAAAGTTCCTGTATCTCGCTATAAAACTTATTTTTAATTAAGCGTACGGGCGCCAATTCTTTTAAAGTCAATATAGTATCACCTTCTTTGGCGTTAACAACAACTTGTTTAAAGGCATCATGTGCCGACGATTCTTCACTGGCTGCAAAACGACTGCCAACTTGTACACCATCTGCACCCAAAACCATTGTCGCCAACATAGCTTGCCCTGTGGCAATACCACCAGCAGCAATCAGCGGAATTTGAATTTGCTCTCTTACCATCGGGATAAGGGTTAAGGTCGTGGTTTCATCTCTTCCGTTGTGTCCTCCAGCTTCAAAGCCTTCAGCAACAATTGCATCAACGCCCGCCGCTTGAGCTTTGAATGCAAACTTTACGCTACTCACCACATGAATTACAGTAATCCCGCGATCCTTTAACCAATTCGTCCAGGTTTTTGGATTGCCCGCAGATGTAAATACAATCTTCACTCCTTCTTCCACAATAATATCCATAATCTCTTGGATGTTTGGATACAACATTGGCACATTGACCCCAAAAGGTTTATCGGTTGCTTTTTTACACTTTTGAATATGTTCTCGCAAGACTTCAGGATACATGGATCCAGCTCCTATTAATCCTAAAATGCCTGCATTACTTGAAGCCGAAGCTAATTTCCAACCGCTATTCCAGATCATACCGGCTTGAATGATTGGGTGTTTTATGTTGAATAGCTTGGTAATTCTATTTTCCATTTACTCTTTAATGAGTTTAAATGTATTTAAATCAAGATTTGAACTCTGAACTTTTATAATATAAATACCACTGGTCAATTGTTCTAAATTGATAGTTTCATTATTTCTCAATATAGCTTTATTCATAACAAGCTTACCAAGAATATTATATAATTGAAAGTTAGCTTTTTCAACATTGCTTGGAAAGCTAATCTGAAATGTATTTTTTACAGGGTTAGGATAAACGCTAAATACATCCATCTTTTCTTTTTCAACAGATAAGGCTAAATTTAAAGCCAATCCAAAATCTGGTATACCATAACCTAAAAAATTATCTGGTGAATTGTATTGTGACGCAGATTCTTTGACAAGCTGAATAATTTCAGCATTGGTTTTATTTGGTAATGCCTGCCATAAACAAGCAACGGCACCAGCCACAATAGGCGAGCTATAGGATGTTCCATGCGCCACTCTAACCTCATCGCTTTCATGAATTACAGCACTCTGCCAACCTTGTGCTACTATATCTGGTTTTTGTGAAGATTGATACGCGCTACCTTGAGAACTAAAATAGGCATAATCTTCTGAACTATCTACTGCGCCAACGGTCAATACATTCATAGCATCGGCAGGAGCTATAAGCCCATCTGCACCTTCATTACCTGCTGAATTAACAACTAACATTCCTTTTTCGAATGCCATATTTGCTCCTCTAGTAATAAAAGCTGTATTACCATCCATATCTGCAGCTGTATAATTATACTTATCTTCAAACCAAGATATAAATCCTAATGACGAACTAATTACATCTGCTCCCAAACTATCTGCTCTTTCTGCTGCTTCCACCCACAAGGTTTCTTCAATTGGCTTATCAAGTTCATTAATTGTCGCATTGTCTGTTCTAAATAAATAATAACTTGCATCTGGTGCAGTGCCAGAATATTCATTTTCAAAGTAACCAGCCATTGTACTTAAGGTAACCGTACCATGGTAGCAACAAGCTTCATCAATATAAACATCGCTAGATCTATTATAAAAATCATAACTACCTAAAATTTTTCCTGCATCTCTTAAGCGCTGAAACCCAGACATTGTATTTACCCTACCAAAACCTGCATCTAAAGCCGCAATAATTATCCCTTCACCTGTATATCCTAACATATGTAAATCATCAACATTAATCATTTCTACTTGATTTAACGCATTGCCATATTCAAGGTTTGTTTGCTTATTCTCTATTTCAAACTTGTCCTTAACAACGACACTTCTCGATGCATTAAGATTTCTATCAGCAAACTCAATGTGATCGACGAAACTTTCAGCTAATAAATTATCAATATCTGCTTTTATCCCTTGGACATGTACTGCATTAAACCATTTAGACTTTGCCAATACTGTAATTCCTGTAGCATTTTTTAGTAGTGTAATGTAAGTCTCATCCACTGGAACATCTCTAAAGTCAATAGAGACTCCATGAGTATTTTTTCTATCTATAGCCTCTTGTGTTAAAATAGTGATAGGGTTTGCAAGTGCATTAGCAACATTATCTTTGGCATTAAGATATAGCCAAGCATCCTCTTGCGCTGAAGTGTTAAAAGAAAATAAAATAAAACTAATAAATAGTAATTTCTTTTTCATTTCGAAAATTTTGCTAACTGTAAGTTACGAAATAACACCAGATCCCAATAATCCTTCTCCATTATACCAAGCAACAAATTGGCCTCCTGTTATTCTATTTGGCATTTTCAACGAGCTTTAAAATATATAGGAATAGTAAAATTGACAGGGATTTTTCTATTCATATGAATAGCTGGTTCCCAACCTTCAATAGCTTCGAAAAAAGAAACTATTTTTTGATTTAGTTCTTCAGGTAATTCTTCATTAATAACCACATCTCTTATTTCTCCATGAATACCTATAACAAAATTAACATGCATTTTTCCTTTTATTTGATAACCAATATTTTTGGTTAGCTTTTTAATTTCTGAAGTAAATTTTTCCTGTCCTCCTTTAAATTTTGCATTTCTTTCCAAAATTAAATCAACATTTAGTTGTTTACCTCCTTCATCAAAAGTTATGGATTTTAATATTGAATCATTTTTGTAATATAATCGACAAGCTTCAATGCCATTGTAATGATAATATTTCCATACACCTTCTTTTTTGTCGCCTAAATAAATTCCATTGAAGCTTAATTTACCAGTATCAAACCACGCTTGTGAGCGTCCATCTCGTTCACTTTTGTTATTGTAAAAAAGTAATGTTGATACTTGTCCGTTTTTATGGTAAGATATAAACTCTCCAATATGTTGTTTCTTATCTTTATTTTTATATTGTCCGACATATTTAACTTTACCATTTCCGAAATATCTAGTTCCTTGCCATAAGGTGTCTTTCTTAACCAATGTTTCTATTTGGGTAGCATATTTTTTTTCAACAATTTTTCCCTTGCTATCTAAATAATTAACAATTGAATCTTGAGCGTATACATTAGTAATTAAAAATAAAGCAAGGATTAAATATATGTTGTTTTTCATAAAAAAAGGTGTTTATCACTCTATTACTCCCGAACCAAGTAGTTCGTCATTGTTATACCAAGCTACAAACTGGCCTTCAGTTATTGCTGATTGAAAATTTTGAAACTCGACATACAAACCACTTTCTACTTTATGCAATGTAGCATTTTCCAGTGGTTGTCTGTATCTTATGCGCGCCATGACTTCCATCGTTTCATCCACTTGAAGCTTTAAATCTTCACGAATCCAATGTAATTCATCATTGCTTACAAATAAGGCTTTTCTATATAAGCCTGGATGCTCCTTTCCTTGTCCTGTGTAGATCACATTTTCGACAACATCTGTGTCAATTACAAATAAAGGTTCTATTGTGCCACCAACTGCCAAGCCTTTTCGTTGCCCTTTTGTAAAATAATGTGCACCTTGATGCTTACCAACTACTTTACCAAAGTCTAGTTTATATTCAATTTTACGAGATAAGTAATTTAATTTTTCTTCTATAGAATTAAATGTTGGCTTAACTTCTTTATAAAATTCTTTTTCTTTTGAAACCTCAACAATAACACCTTCTTTTGGTTTTAGTTGTTGCTGAAGAAAATCTGGTAGCTTTACTTTTCCAATAAAACATAATCCTTGAGAATCTTTTTTATCGGCCGTAGTTAAACCAATTTGTGTCGCTATTTTTCTTACTTCAGGTTTGGTTAACTCACCAATTGGAAATAACGATTTTGAAAGTTGTTCTTGTGAAAGTTGACATAAAAAGTAGGATTGATCTTTATTGTCATCAGTTCCAGCCAATAATTGATAGATTTCCTTTCCGTCTTTTTCAATGCTTCCTTTTCTACAATAATGACCTGTCGCAACGAAATCGGCCCCTAATTCTAAAGCGATTTTCATAAACACATCAAACTTAATCTCTCTATTACAGAGCACATCAGGATTTGGCGTTCTACCCTTTTTATATTCATCGAACATATAATCCACTATCCGTACTTTGTACTGTTCGCTTAAATCTACCGTTTGAAAAGGAATTCCTAATTTCTCTGCTACCAACATGGCATCGTTGCTATCGTCCAACCATGGGCATTCGTTAGAAATGGTCACAGAATCGTCATGCCAGTTTTTCATAAACAAGCCAATGACCTCGTAGCCTTGCTGCTTTAATAAATAAGCTGCAACGCTAGAATCTACACCTCCTGAAAGTCCAACTATCGCTCTTTTCATACGGCAAATTTACGAATAAAAAAAGGTAACATAAATATGCTACCATTTGTAATATTTATTAACATAATAGCTTTTTCTTATGGCTTCTTTTTATACTTGCTTTTCGGCGTGAAATCTTTTTCTTCAACCAGTTTCCCACCGTTGTAATACTTCCAAATGCCATGTTTCTTGTCGCGCTTGTAACTTCCTTCAACAATTAAATCACCTTCAGTGCTATAGTATTGTGACAAGCCATGTAATTCATCATTTTCAAAATGAAACTCCTTTATTTTAATACCTTTATCTGAATACCAAGAAGAGATACCATGCAATTTTCCATCCATGTAAAGTTCCTTCTGTGCTATTTGTCCGTTATCGTAATACACCAAACGTTCACCCTGAAGTAAGCCACCATTATTATAATGTTCCAGATTTAATAATTGACTTGAATTAGTCTGGTAATATTTCCAAACACCAATGTAACGCTTACCATCCATTTGACCTTCACTTAAGACTTTACCTTTGGAGGTATAGAATTTAACATCAGCTATATTATCATTGTCATTAAACACTCTTGTCGCGGTTAATAAAGACTTCCCATTAATGTTTTTGTAGAATTTAAATATTCCTATTTCCTTACCATGGGAAAACTCGCCTTCATACCGAAGTACTTTTGTTTTATCAAAGTTTTTCCTCCATATACCATGTCGCTTACCATTGGCATCAAGCTGATTGATGTCTTGAGCAAAAATCATTGTCGATACAAAAAATAAGAGGATAGATATTTTAGTCTGCATAATCTAATTAACGGTGTATTTTACTTGAAATTGTTATCAAACAAAAGAGATTGTCTGAAAAAGGCAAAGTACGTCCAACTCAACTATTATTTTAATGGAACACTGATAACGCTGATTTTTTATGATCAATTATGATTTTTATTTAGAACACAAATGATGGGCTTTTTATCTGCTAATATCGGTTTAATCCGTGTCATCAGTGTTCTCTTTTTTTGTCAAAAATCACTCTTCAAACAACTTCTCAATTTATTTTCGTTTTTGATTTTTCTTTTGCTGCTCTGCCTGCTCCATCATGTCTGCCATTTTCTGCTGGAAACGATTTTGCTTTTTTGGCTGTTTTTTCTTAACCTGAATTTGAGCGTGTATTTTATCTTCATCAAGAATGTAATTCTTAATAACGATCATTATACCAATACTAATTAAGTTAGATATAAAGTAATATAAACTTAAGCCAGAAGCATAATTATTAAAGAAAAACAACATCATGATTGGCGAAAAGTAAACCATGTATTTCATCATTTTGCTCATGTCTGGCATACCTTCCTGCGTTGGTTGCGATGCCATTTGATGTCCTGTAGTCATTTTCATATAAAAGAAAATAGCCACGGACGCCAAAATTGGAAATAAACTTACATGATCGCCATAAAACGGAATATGAAATGGCAATTCGGCTACGGTATCATAGGATGATAAATCTTCTGCCCAAAGGAAACTTTTCTGGCGTAAATCGAAGGCAGAAGGAAAAAACTGAAACAAGGCATAAAATACCGGTAACTGTATTAATGCCGGCAAACAACCACTTAAAGGACTAGCGCCTGCTTTATTTTGCAACGCCATAGTCTCTTGTTGCGCTTTCATTTTATTATCCTTGTGTTTCTCTCGGATAGCATCTAATTCAGGTTTAAGAATTTTTAACTTCGCTTGAGATAAAAATTGTTTATACTGCACAAACGACATCAACAATTTGATTAATATGGTCATCACTATGATGGCAATACCATAAGGCAAGAATGACCCTAAAAATGCAAATAGAGGAATAAAAAGATAACGGTTTATCCAACCAAAAATACCCCAACCTAACGGAATACTATCCTCAAGCTTTTTGCCATAGGTTCTTAAAACTTTACTGTCGGTTGGTCCAAAATAGAAGCTTAAGTCTTCATTAAATTCGCCTGCCTGTATTTCCAAAGGTAACTTTGCAGAATAGGTTTTTGTGTATACTGTGTCAAGCTCTTCATCCAGCACTAAATCTACAGAAGTTAATTTCGCTGTTTTAAATGGCTTTTCAGACACTAATATCGAACTAAAAAAGTGTTGCCTGAACGACAACCAACTAGCATTCAGCACCTCTTCTTCATCTTCACCAGTTGGAGATAACTTGTCTATTTTACCTTCATCATGTTGGTAGGTAAGACGCGTATAACGATTTTCATACTGTACGCTCTTATCATGACGATAGCCTTTAAGCGTCCAATCTAAATTCACAGGTTGCGAACCATTAATAACACCACTTAATCCTTGCGAACGCATGGTGAAATCCATCATATAATCGTCTGGCTTCAACTCATATCTGTATTCTAAAAACTTGCTTTCAGAAACTTTTAGCTTCATAGAAACTATGGTATTGTCTCCATTTTTAGTAACTGTTGGTTGAAAGTAAAGATCTTGGGTATTTAAAATCCTGCTATCGGAGGTTCCAAAATTAATATTGAAAGCCGTATTATTATCCTTAATTAAATAAATAGGAACAGAATCGTAATCGACAAACTTCTTTAATCTAACTTCCGATAAGTAACCGCCTTTATGGTTGAACTTTAAAGCTAAAACTTCATTTTCAACGACTGTTTCGGTATTATCTGAAGTTTGTAATGATGCTGAATAGGCAAACGCACCAAGCTTGTTTTTTAAATTCTCTAATTGTGTAGAATCTGTTTTTGATGCCACCGAAAAATCTTCGGCGGTTGTTACAACGGTGTCTTTTTGTTCTTTGGCTTTTTGCTCTGCTTCAACTTGTTCTTGTTTTGCTCTTTCTTGAGCTTCTAATTCTTCTGGCGTTGGTTGGTTTTGCCAAAGCATGTACATTAGTATTCCGAAAATAAGAACGAATCCTATAATCGAATTAATGTCTAATTTTTTTTCTTCCATATTATATTATAGACCTTTCAGATTTTAAAAGCCTGGAAGGTCTTCTTAAATTTTTACTATTTGGAACTTGCAAAAAGTTGTCCAAATTTAGTTTTGTGCCATACTGACACTATTCTTGTTTTTTTTTCGATTTAAAGCTGCTTTTACAAAAGCCACAAATAAAGGATGTGGATTTTCCACCGTACTTTTATATTCCGGATGATACTGCACACCTACAAACCAAGGATGATTAGGAATTTCGAAAATCTCGACAAGATCGGTATCTGGATTTAATCCTGTCGCCATCATGCCAGCCGATTCAATTTGTGCTTTATATTTGTTATTGAACTCATAACGATGTCTGTGGCGCTCCTGTATGGTATCGGTTTTATAAACATCCCTTACAATACTCGAATCTTTTAATTCGCATGCCCAAGCTCCAAGTCGCATCGTGCCTCCTTTATCGGTAATCGATTTTTGATCTTTCATTAAATCAATCACAGGATAAGGTGTTTCCATATCCATTTCGGTTGAATTGGCATCTTTCAAACCCAACACGTTACGTGCAAATTCTATAACAGCCATTTGCATGCCTAAACAAACCCCTAAAAAGGGAATGTTATGTTCTCTCACATATTTTACGGCATCTATCTTACCTTCTATACCGCGTTCACCAAATCCCGGAGCCACAAGAACACCATCTAAATGCGATAGTTTTAGCTTGATATTATCTTCGCTTAAATATTCTGAATGAATGGATTCTACGTTTACCTTGACTTCATTTTTTGCGCCTGCATGAATAAAGGCTTCGAGGATGGATTTATAAGAATCCTGCAACTCGACATACTTTCCAATTAATCCGATATTAACTTCGATCTTTGGATTTTTATGACGTTGTAAAAATTTATTCCAATTTGATAGATCCGGTGTACTGCTTTTTAATGCCAGCTTTTTAAGTACGATTTTGTCCAGTCCTTGTTCTAGCATTAAGTTAGGCACATCGTAAATGGTTGAAGCATCGATAGACTGAATGACAGCTTCTTCCCTGACATTACAAAACAAGGCAAGTTTTCTTCGCAAATCTTCAGGAAGTTCATGTTCTGTGCGGCATACTAGAATATCTGCCATAACACCACTTTCCATGAGTGTTCTTATACTGTGCTGTGTTGGTTTTGTTTTAAGTTCTCCTGCTGCCGATAAATAAGGCACCAAGGTTAAGTGAATTACAATGGCATTGTTTTCTCCTAAATCCCATTTTAACTGGCGTACGGCTTCAACGTAAGGTAGCGATTCAATATCGCCTACTGTCCCTCCAATTTCGGTAATTACAATATCGTAATCACCAGACTTGCCAAGAATCTGGATACGGTCTTTAATTTCATCTGTAATATGTGGAATGACCTGAACGGTTTTTCCTAGAAACTCACCACGACGTTCTTTTTCAATCACGCTTTGGTAAATACGTCCTGTGGTAACATTGTTTGCCTGACTTGTTGGTACGTTTAAAAAACGCTCGTAGTGCCCAAGATCTAAATCGGTTTCCGCGCCATCATCGGTCACATAACATTCACCATGTTCGTACGGATTTAAGGTTCCGGGGTCTACATTAATGTAAGGATCCAGTTTTTGAATGGTAACTCTATAGCCTTGTGTTTGCAAAAGTTTTGCAAGCGAAGCTGCTATTATACCTTTACCAAGAGACGAAGTAACACCTCCTGTTACAAATATGTATTTTGTAGTCGTAGTCATGTTGCGCTTTTAAACGCTGGCAAATTTACAAAATTTAAATAGTTATTGGCACATTGTTTTTTAGTTATTTAAAAGCCATTGATGGTGATTGACATATCCTATAATAGTTCACTTTAAAGACATACGAATAACTTGGCTTTGTAAGAAAAATAGGCTAACTTCGTTTAACTACGGCTATACACAATTAAAAGCAAACTTTAGCCTCACATTGTAGTACATTAAGTTGATTAAATGCAGTAAGCCAAATTATACTATGTAATTTTCCAATGAAACCAATCATTTCATTAGATTCATTTGTAATTACGAATTCAAATTATTTGTAGAAAAAGGGAAATGCATTTAAAATTAATTGAAAAATGAAATTATTTTTTACATTCATATTTGCGCTAATTTTTATTTGTAGCTCTTTTGCTCAAAAGAAAGTCGATTCACTAAAATTTGTATGGTCTAATGAAATACTTCCGGATTCTACTAGACTTATAGCACTAAATGATTTGATTAAAGACTATTATCTTTTCACAAAGACAGATAGTGCTCTAGTTTTGAGTAAACAAATGCTCGATTTCGCTCAAAAGAAGAAGAATTTAAAATTTGAAATTGAAGCATTTACTTTAATTGGTAAAGTTTATTTTGAAAAAGCCGAAAATGATAAAGCAGTAGAAAGTTATACAAAAGGATTGGAGTTGTCTAAAACCATTGAGGATAGCGTCACATATGCAAAAAAGTTGTATGATTTAGGAGAATTATATCGGCTCCATGAAGACTACACTAATGCATTTAAGACTTTCAAAGAATCAAGGAATATTGCCAAAATGGTTGATGACCATGAAACTGAAGGCTGGAGTATTGATCGCCTAGGTTTAATTCATAGAGCTTTAGGTAATTATAAAGAAGCTGAAAAATACCATCTAGAGCATTTAAAATTAAGTACAAAGTATGGTATAAAGCGTAGTATTTCAGGAGCAAACGGTAATTTAGGCGGTTTTTATTATTTAAAAGGAGATATTTCCAAGTCCATAAAATATTGGAAGAAAGCCATTAAATTATCTAAAGAAATAGGGCTTGAGGAATATGCTTCTCTTGGAACAGGTTTCCTTCTCAATATTTACATAAATGAGAAACAGTTTGATGAAGCCAAAAAGTATTTAGAGGAATACAAAACAGTTACCAAACAGTTTGCAGTTCCAAAATATGCTAGAAATTTTTCATTGAACATTCATTTGTGGCAATGTCAAATAGATTATGGGCTAAAGAATTATACTAAAGCCTTAAGAGAATGTGAAGCTTGTTTAAACAAATATAAAGTCAATAATTGGAACCCAGAATCTGAAATTTTAAAAAGTCTGTATCAAGTCAATAAAAAATTAAATCGTCATGTAACAGCTCTTGATTATTTTGAAAAATATCAAATTGCTATAGATGATGAAAAAGAAGATAAAGCCAGAACAGAAATTCAAAATATTATTTTTAACAATCAATTAGCTGCAGATAGTATTGCTCAAGCTCAAGAAAAAGAAATTTTAAATTTAGCACATACTGAAAACTTACGTAAAAAAAATCGGGAAAAGAATTTATTTTTCGCCATTGGTTTATTGGTATTTGCAATTGCTATAGCCTATATTCTCATATCACGAAAAATGGCAGTTGCTGAACGTAAAAGGCTAAAGGAGATTAACCAGTTAAAAAATACATTATTCACGAACATTACTCATGAATTTAGAACACCACTTACTGTTATAAAAGGTATGACAAATACTATAAAATCTAATTTAGAAAATAAGCAACAAAATGGTCTTGAAACTTCATTAGAAATGATTGAACGCAATAGCGATGGCCTCTTACATTTGGTTAATGAAATGTTGGATTTAGCAAAACTTGAAAGCGGAAATATGGAATTGCAATTGGTACAGACCAATGTGATTCCATTCCTAAAATATTTAAGTGAGAGTTTTAATTCTTTAGCTGAAGAAAATCAAATTAGCCTTACAATTTATTCTGAAATAGACACACTAATAATGGATTTTGATGGTGATAAATTAACATCGGTTATTTCCAACTTGTTATCCAACTCTATTAAGTTCACTCCAGAGTTCGGTAAAATAATAGTGCATATTAATCAAATTACACAAAAAGAAGATTCTTACTTATTTATTAAAGTAAAAGACAACGGCATAGGTATATCCAAAGAAGAACTCCCCAATATTTTAACAGATTCTATCAAACAGACGCATCAACAATTCGAAAGAATGAAGGGACAGGGATTGGTCTAGCCTTAACAAAAGAGCTTGTGGAATTGATGAAAGGAACTGTAAAAGTGAAAAGCGAACTCAATATAGGAAGTGAGTTTAGTATCATGATTCCTGTGACAAAAAAAGTACCAATTTCAAAAAATGTTCAAATTAACAATGTGTCTTATACCGCCATATCTAATAAACCATCAATATATCCTGAACAAATTCTAGAAACAAATCCTGAATTACCATTAGTGCTTATTATTGAAGATAATGTGGATGTGGCCTACTATTTAAAAACATGCCTTGCAAATAAGTATGAAACTGTGCATGCCATAAATGGTATATTAGGTATTGAAATGGCTTTAGAAAAAATACCAGATATTATTATCTGTGATGTCATGATGCCAGGAAAAGATGGTTTTGAGGTTTGTGCGACACTAAAATCTGATGAACGTTCAGACCATATCCCAATTATAATGTTAACGGCTAAAGTGACTATAGAAGATCGATTAACAGGATTGTCTCATGGTGCAGACGCCTATTTAGCGAAACCATTTAATAAAGAAGAATTATTTACGCGATTAGATCAATTAGTTTCCCAACGAAAAAAATTAATAAGTAAAATTCAAAAAGATGGATTTAATAAACTATTAAAAAAGCGTACTAAAAACCCGAAATTACAATTCCTTCAAAAAGTTGTAAAACTAATTCATGAAAATATAGATAACTCAAATTTTGGATCTGAAGATCTTACCAAGAAATTACTCATAAGCGATTCCAAAATGTATAGTAAAATAAAAGCGATTACGGGGAAATCTACTGCAATTTTTATTCGTTCAATTCGTTTACAATATGCTAAAGAATTATTGGCAACTACAGACAAAACAGTTTCTGAAGTAGCTTATGAGTCTGGTTTTAAGGATCCTTCTTGGTTTAGTCGTGCTTTTAAAAATGAATTTGATTTTTCTCCAAGTGAAGCCTCTACTAAATAAGATATTACAAAATTCTTATTAACTAAATCTGCACTATTTCACAATAATAAATAGTACAATCCTTATTTAATTTTTTAATAAATACTCCTAGTCTTTAAATAAATAGTACATGCCTTGTTTTGAACATTGTACTAATCTTGTAGTGTAATCATACTCAACTATTCAATACTGTAATCATACTCAACTATTCAAGTATTGGATTGAGATTAATGGTGCGAAAATTAAAAGCAATAGTTATCCCTAACTATTAAAATAGCAAAAACATTTATTAACTTAAAACAATAATTATGAAAACAAAACTAGCATTAACAGTAATTCTAGCATCCTTTTTACTTTTACCTGGGTGTTCGACTAATGACGAAAATGTTCAAGAATCGCAATCGGCATCGGGGATTTCATCTGCATCCAAGAGTTCGGCTGAATCCAAGAGTTCAATTGACCAGACTTTTTCCAAAGCACAGGATGAGGTCATAGAAACTTTTGTTGCCATTGCACAAAGTATTAAAGATGGAGATATAGATAAACTCATCTCTTTTCATGCCTATGGCCCAAAGTTTACTGAATTCAAGAATGGAGAGCCGCGCAACGGAGGAGAAGCAAACGAAGCTCATGAGCGTGCGGTTTTTGGTGCCGTTACCGAAGTAGTGAAATTTGATGCGTTGGATTTGAAAGTTGCTGTTTATTATGGAAACGTAGCTAATGTAACTTTCCACTCCGATTTTCATTTAAAATTTGGTTCAGATCTGGTTATAGTAAACGACCAAATTACATTGCTGTTTGTAAAGACTAATGGCGAATGGAAGATGGTACATGAACACCATTCACCATTGAATTAAAACATATATTAAAACCAAATAATAAAGCGTAAGTCATCAAACTTGCGCTTTTTTTACATTTATGGAATAAAAATAATATTTTTATTAAAAAGTAAACTTAAGATATACTAGAACGTTAAACGAACCTCCAAAAAAATCTATTTAGGAAACTGCCTTTTTATATTTATAATCAAATCCTCCAAACCATTTACTTTTAACTCATAAACCGTTTGTAGCATCTCGCCCAATTTACCTTTTGGGAATCCTTTGTTGTGATACCAAACCACATAATGCTCTGGCAAATCGATTAAATAACGGTCTTTATACTTACCAAAAGGCATTTTGGTATGTGCCAACTTAATTAGAAAATCTTTGTCGGGTTTTATTATCACATACGTTAATTTGCGGATTTATATTTTGATAGTTTTTTAAGCTCCGTCTTAACATAGTTGCTCCATTTTTCTTGCATGGTCGTGTTTATGGAATGCTCTGTTTCACTATCATATTTGTTTTGAGTCTGCTCAAGTTCCTTATCAATTATTCCATATAATTTGTTTAATTCTGAAGCAATGTCTTTTGTGAATGTATTGTTAGAAATACGCTGTCTAAACTTCCGTGCATAGAGTTCGGCAATATCAAAATGAAGTTGTTCATGCGACAAAATATAGGCAGTTGCTTTATTAGGTTTATACCATGATTTTTCTGGATAAAAATGGGCTTCGACGTTGGTATTGTAGGTGTTTCCTTTTTCTTCAGATTGGGTACTGGAATAGTTAAATGTAATTCCTGAAGCTGTTAAAGCCACGGCATCGATACCAACTTTGGGTGCTGCTTCAAAGTCACTCCACGATAATTTATAGGTTTCGTTCCAAGAAATAACGTCCTTGTCACTATGAAGCAAAGAGAAACAACAAAGTATGAGAAAGCATCTAATCATCATAAAGAACAAACGTAAGTTCTATTTCAATATTGAG
Organism: uncultured Flavobacteriaceae bacterium; assembly: GCA_964195015.1. Lineage (GTDB taxonomy): Bacteria > Bacteroidota > Bacteroidia > Flavobacteriales > Flavobacteriaceae > CAXMOQ01. Next base: position 17,210 of record CAXMOQ010000002.1, read on the forward strand.
TGCAGGATAAACCTTAACTATTGTTTAACTTCAACAATTTTAAGGTCATCATATTTTACCAAGTACACGGTATCGTTATAATAGCCGCCAAAAAGTTTCTTTTTATAGGCAAACTTGTTCTCGACATATTCGGTTTGTGGTGTTTCGTTTACCGACATGTATAAATCGTCTGAGGTTGATAAACGCAACACAACATCCATGGTTAAGTCGAAACCTCTGACCGCCATTTTATTGGGCGTTACACCATAAATGTTTTCGTAGGCTTTTACAAATGTATTATTATCATCTTCGTTATATGCTTTCGAAATGGTTGCAAAATGAAATTGCAAATTTGACAAATTGTAATTTGAAACCTCATCGTTTTCAAAAGCACTGTTAATATTTGTTGTTGCCAATACAATGCTAATTTCTTCCTCCAGTTCTTCAATATTCTCTTCTTGAATTAAGGAATTTAATATGCTGGTTACATTTGATGCAAAACCTATATTTTGAGTCTCTAAAAAAACAATGTTATTACCTGGTTTTAAATTATCCTTAATATCATCGACTAAAACATAATTCGCTTCTTTTCCCTTTTTATCTTTACGCGAATGTATTTGGGTGGCGTAATTAAATTCACGCTTAAGCATATTACTTACTGATGTATTTTTTGAATCTGAAATAATCATAATATGACTTGATAGAGTATCCAATTTTACAAAAGCAATAATTTTATTTTTAAGTAATTCGTCCGAAGGTCTCGATTGAATTACATTATCATATAATTGCACATCCTTTGTAATCGGAGACACTACGGGTATGTTTGACGACCTCAAACTTGAGGCTACTTTATCTAAATTTTTAGGCATTAAAGGCCCAATCACGGCGTCAACGTCATCAAAATTATTTGAACTGATAATACGAGACACTTCACTTATTTCGTTTTTTGTATCGTACACATCCGCCTTAAGCGATATCCCCAATTTCTTCAATGAATCTAATGCTACTAAAACACCCGAATGAAAATCAAGTGATCTACTTAAAAAAGGGTCATTGGTTATTTGCCGTTTTGTATCTGCAATAGAATCAAAGGTCACCCGATTTAATCTAAAAGGCAACATAACCACTATATGCTTTGTGTTATAATCTGTGATACTATCGACTAAACTCAAGGATTCCGAGGCTTCATCTGTTGCTTCTCCTACTGCCGGTGAAAACGGGATTTTAAGAATCATCCCTTCTTTTAAACCGCTTTCTTCAAGACCAGGATTAAGGGCTTCAAGTTCGGTTTGCTCAATGCCAATTTTAAGTTTTAATCTATAAAAGCCTTCTTTCGGCAACACCTTATAGTAGCTATATGCTTCGTCAATCGTATTCTCCTCATTTAAGTCAATATTGGGCACATTAATTACTTCACCAACTTTAAGGACTTCATTCATGTTTGGGTTTAAGGCCTCAAGCTCGGCCATTGTGATTCCGAATTTATAAGCAATACGCCATTTACCTTCCTTTGGTAAAACAGTGTATGTCTTGATAGCTTCTACAATCTCTACTTTTTGCGAGGTTTTATATAATGGGATTTTAAGTCGATCGCCTTTTTTTAAATTCTCACTGTATAAAAACGGATTGTGCTTTTTAATATCGTCTTCGGTAATGTTATATTTTTTTGATAAGCTGTAAAGGGTTTCCCTACGTTTAACTTTGTGTTCTTTAAAACCTGTTAGCTCCTTAACAACAGTTATTTTGGGTTCGATTGAAATTCTTGATTTAGGAATTATCAACACCGAATTTACCCTCAACGCCTTTTTTGAATCGGGATTCAATCCATAAATATCGAAAGGCGTTACGTTGTAGCGCTTCGCAATGTTTTCGATAGTCTCGCCTTGCTTTACTTTATGTGTGCGATAATTTTGTGCTTGAATAGTGGCACAGCAAAATACTAGAACTAAACTAAAGATGTATATTATTTTCTTCATTTTATGCACACTAGAGTGTGTTGTTTTTAATCAAACTTTTTTATATCCAAACAATAAATTTTCATTTTTTCAAGGCAATGTGCCTTAGCGATTTAAGCATTTGTACCATAACTTTTAAAACTCTTATTAATAGGATTCCTGCCTACGCAGGAAATTTATTCCCATTCAATCGTTGCCGGTGGTTTCGAACTAATATCGTACACTACTCTATTAACGCCTTTTACTTTATTTATTATATCGTTAGATGTTTTTTGCAAAAATTCATAGGGTAAATTTACCCAATCGGCGGTCATACCATCAGTACTTTCAACCGCTCTAAGAGCGACACATTTTTCGTAAGTACGCTCATCGCCCATAACACCAACACTATTTACGGGTAACAACATGGCACCTGCCTGCCATACTTTATCATATAAATTCCAAGCTTTTAAGCCATTAATAAAAATGGCATCAACCTCTTGTAATATACGCACTTTTTCTGATGTGATATCACCTAATATTCTAATCGCCAATCCAGGTCCCGGAAACGGATGACGTCCTAATAATTCACCATCAATTCCCATGGAAGCACCTACACGTCTCACTTCATCTTTAAACAATGCCTTTAAGGGCTCTACCACTTTTAACTTCATAAAATCGGGTAATCCACCAACATTATGATGACTTTTAATAGTAGCTGAAGGCCCTCCAGTTGCCGAAACACTTTCGATAACATCAGGATAAATGGTGCCTTGTGCTAACCATTTTACATCTTCAATTAAATGGGCTTCATCATCAAAAACCTCAATGAACGCGCGACCAATAGCCTTTCGTTTTTTCTCGGGATCATCTATTCCTGCCAAAGCATCCAAAAAGCGTGCCGAAGCATCTACGCCTTTTACATTAAGACCCATACCTTCGTATTGATTCAGTACACTCTCGAATTCGTTTTTACGAAGCAAACCGTTATTTACAAAAACACAGTATAAATTTTCCCCAATAGCTTTGTTTAGCAAAATTGCTGCTACTGTAGAATCGACACCACCAGACAACCCTAAAACAACTTTATCGTTTCCTAATTGGGCTTTAAGTGAAGACACTGTTTCTTCAACAAAAGAATCCGGTGTCCAATCCTGATTGATACCTGCAATATTTACCAGAAAATTTTCTAATAACTGTTTACCATCGGTTGAATGATACACTTCTGGATGAAACTGAATCGCATAGGTTTGTTCGCCTTCAATTTTATACGCCACATTTTCGACATCATGCGTACTTGCAATTAAAACGGCATCGGTAGGTAAGGTTTTAATGGTATCACTATGACTCATCCAAACTTGGCTACCTTCTGAAATGTTTGCAAAAAAAACTTCATTGTCTTTAATAAAAGATAAATTCGCTCTACCATATTCTCGGGTATTTGACGGCGTTACATTACCGCCTGAAAAATGTGCTAAATATTGTGCGCCATAGCACACTGCCAATAATGGTTTCTTACCTCTGATTTGTGATAAATCTGGATGTAATGCTTCTTCGCCTCTTACCGAAAACGGACTACCAGAAAGTATGACCGCCACATAGTTTTCAATATTTGATGGCATTTTGTTATAAGGATGAATTTCGCAATAAATGTTAAGTTCTCTAACGCGACGAGCAATAAGTTGAGTGTATTGCGAACCGAAATCTAATATAAGTACGTTGTTGTGTTGCATGCGCAAAAATAAAATAGATTTTTGATTAATGATTTATGATTTACGATTTTTTTGAACTTATTTGAACTGCCTCTTTACCACGAATTCACGAATGCTTTTATCTGATCGTAAATACCTTCTTAATTCATCGAATCCAAAATCATTTCAATATCCTTTTCGGTAGTATCCGGATTAATAAAACAGAATCTCGATACAGTTTCAAAAGTATCACCATTTTTCCATTTTGTAGGTGTTACCAGTGCAAACCCTCTTCTATGATTTTCGTAGGTCCAATGTGTATAATCTTCAGGCTTCCAACCTTTTCTTCTATACAAAACACAGGACAAACTTGGCTCTCTAACCAACTCTACGTTAGGGTTTGCTTCAATCATTTTACCGGCAATTTGTGCCAATTCTATACCGCGTTCTACAGATTCTTTGTATCTATCTGTGCCATGTGTAGCCAAAGAAAACCATAAAGGCAAGCCTCTGACACGTCGTGTTAATTGTATTTGATAATCGGTTGGATTGAATCCGTGCGCCCCTTCATCTTTAAAAATATCGAGATAAGACCCTTGTTGCGAGTGTGCGTTTTTTGCCAACTCTGGTTCTTTATAAATTACTGCGCCACAATCGTAAGGCGAAAACATCCATTTATGAGGATCAATGGTAATACTATCAGCCTTTTCTATCCCATTAAACAAATGCCTTACCGAATCGGCTGCCAAAGCACCACCGCCATAAGCAGCATCTACATGAAACCATAGTTTTTCTTTTTCGCATACATTAGCTATTCCAAACAAATCATCTATAATTCCAGCATTTGTTGTTCCACCAGTTCCAACAACAGCAAACAAACGTTGGCGTTGATGGTCTGTTAAAGCATCTATTGTATTTTCCAAAGCGTCACCTTCTAATCGGTCTTCAGTATCGACTAATAAAATATCGACATCTGCCACTTTTGCCATAGCCTTAATTGAAGAGTGTGCTCCAATAGACGTAATGACCAATCCCTTTTCAACTTTATTTTGGTCGTTAAGGCTTCTCCAATATTCTCTGGCGGTAACAATTGCCGATAAGTTTGCTGCGGTGCCACCGCTTGTAAAAACACCAAAAGCACCTTCTGGCAATCCCGTTAGTGAAACAATCCATTTCATGGCTTCATTTTCACAAAAAATACCGCCTGCTCCCTCCATCCAATATGCGCCGTGAATACTGGATACCGAAGTCACCAAATCAAACATTACTGCAGCTCGTGTTGGCGATGCAGGAACAAATGCCAAATTACGTGGATGATCTACCGGGACATTGGTTTTTGCCAAATGCTTTTTCCATAAGTTAAACGCAACCTCTCCACCAATACCATCTTTAGTAATGGTTTCTCCAACTAGTGCTTTTAATTCTTCTGCTTTTTTGGGTTTTCCAATCTCGTGTTTCGTTGATGAAATCCTTTCAATAGTATATTTCATGACATCCATGGTCATTTCCACCAACTCAATATCTATTTTATGCATTTTGTGTTATAGATTTAGTATTAAAAATTCGCCTTTTAAAGGCTGCAAATTTAACACTAACTGTTGGATTAATTGGTCTCCATGTTCGAGATAAAGTTCAGAAAAATTGGCAGTACGCTCTTGTAAGCTCTGGTTTGGGAACAATTGATTTTGAATTTCGGTAATTCGTGATACCTGGTCGGCTAATTTCTTCTTTTGAGCTTTTAGTAATCGTTTCTCTAAATACGACAGACCCTTTAATTGTTTTTTCTCTTGTGCTTGAATAGCTCCCAAAAAGGACTTATCGGTTTGCTCGGCAAGCTCGTAAAGTGCCATAAATTGCTCTTTTAAATAATTAATCTGTTTTGAAAAATCAATATCAATATTCGATATTTCCCTTACTTTTTTATTGATGAATGCATCACGCTTTAAAAAAATATCGTGTTTGGAAATATTCAGCTTTTTGAGCTTTGCTGATTGCTGATTGGTTTGAATCAAAACCGAATTTCGCAATAATAATATAGGAAAAGGCACATCGACTTTATTGAAAAATCCCTTTAACTGAAACCAATATGCTAATTCGCCACCACCACCTATATAGCATAGATTTGGAAGAATCACTTCCTGATACAAGGGGCGCATAATAACATTTGGCGAAAAGTGTTCAGGAAAGTCATCCACTTCTTTTAGTATCTCATTCTTACTCCAAGAGATATCGGTATCATTTGCATAATACATTCCATCTTTCTCTACAATACGTTCTCTTAAGTTATTTCTTAAATAAAAAAGGTTGATTTCTCTAGGATTAACTTGAATCCCGTAGTGTTTAGAAAGCTCATTATTTGATTTTGTGACCTCTAAAAATGACGTTCTATTTAAAAGCTCCTCTTTTATATAAGGAATAAATAAGCGCTTTAACTCTGCACAATTGGCATCTAAAATAACAAGACCCTGTTCAGCAAATAACGCATTCGCCAAAAACCGTGTGGCTTCGGCTAAATTATCATGCTCTAAATACGCCAATGTAAACAAGTTTTTCAATGTATCAGCATTCTTTCCTATACCCAATTCTTGAGAAAACAAATCGAAAACTTGCTTTAATCCCTCTGTATCTAATTCTCCTACAGCACCATTAGAAGTTCTGTTCCACTGTAATTTCTTCCCTTTGAAGTTAAAATAATTAATCTCATCAAAATCATGATCTTCGGTGGCCATCCAATAAACCGGCACAAAATTATATTCTGGGTATTTTTGCTTTAATTGTGTGGTAAGATTTATAGTTGATACTATTTTATAGAGAAAATACAGTGGTCCTGTAAATAAATTAAGCTGATGCCCTGTGGTAATTGTAAAGGTGTTTTTATCCTTTAAAGCTTCAATATTTTGTTTTGTTAGTACAGAAGCATCAACCTTTTTATACTGGTTTTTTAAACCATTTACTAATATCGTTCTTGACTGATCTGTAACAGCTTTTTGCTTCTCCTGAATTTGTGCCTTAAAATTTTCAAGGCTTGGAAATCGATTATAAAATGGATGCAATTTGGAATCTTCATCCAAATAATTGCAAATGAGTGTTGAAAAATAATTCGTGTCCCGAAATGGAATACAGTCTATTGGCATAGTAGTTGATCAAAATTTCATGTAAAGATACAGTCTTTTGCAATTTTTTTACGAATATGGACTTTTTAGTATTTTTTTAACAGTATTAGCATAACAGATACATCGATAATTATTAATTTCACATAATCAATTAAAAATCAATTATGAAGAATCTCAAATTTGTCTTAATCTATATTTTGCTTTCAATGGTTTTATATAGCTGTAATAACGAATCTGTTTTTCAAAATTCAAATATTCCAGATCCTATTGTAATTGAAGAAGGGCCAAGAACTTTTGAAGATGTTCAGGAAGATTTTAGTAATATAGATTTTTTGACTGGAGCAAACGATATTTCATTAGAACATCTTAATGATGATACTTGGAAATTTAGAGTTATAATGCCTGATGTTGATTTCACTAATAATAAGAGACCACTTATAATTACTTTACATGGTTGTGCTTCTTGTGGCATATCACCCGATGCACATAAATTCACAGAATGTTTGGCAGAACTGGGCTTTGAAAGTCTTGATGCTATAATTATAAGTCCAAATAGTAATGGAAAATTATGGCCTACACAAGAAAATTACGAACAGGTAGTGTCTTTAGTAGATTTGGCATCTACATATCTTCCAGTGGATACAGATAAAATTGTGGTGCATGGCTATAGTGATGGAGGCAATGGAAGTTGGTTTTTTGCTGAAACACAGGCAAGTTTGTTTTCAGCATCAATACCTATGGCAAGCCATTATAACACGACTAACAGTGGCGTTGGTAGATTAATCCCAATTCCAGTATATGTTATTCACGGTGAAGATGATGCCTTATTTCCTGTGGGAGATGTCCAAAATTGGGTTGGAGCAAGTGTAGATTCAGGAAGCGATATTACTATGGTAGTGGCTTCAGGGTTAACACATCCAGAGCCATGTGAATATGTTTCATATTTACAAGATGCGGCCGATTGGTTGGTGAATCATGTTTGGAATTGACTTTATCTAAAAATAGCACGTTATATTAGTATGAAAACTATTAAAACTAACGCTAAAACTTGGGTTTCAAATTAATTTTCAGTTAATTCAAGTACAAATAATTTTTTTTAAACAGTATTGTCATGAGAGAAAAAATCTTTAACAAAAGCGTAAAGTTCTTTATTTCCTCTATGGTTTCTATACTTTTTTTAGGACACTATAATTATGTTCAGGCTACTATTTTTCAAAACGATATCCAGCAAAACATACAATCTTATGTGGAATTCAAGGGATTAGTTATGGATAGCAAAACCAAGTCCCCATTGGTTTATGCCGATTTAAGCGTTAATGGCACCAATATTAGCACTATTACAAATACTGAAGGTAAGTTTTTGTTGAAAGTGCCAAAAAATTACCTTGACAAAAAAGTAACAATTTCTTTTTTAGGATATCACAAACAACAAATTCCATTGTTAGATTTTAAAGCACGTAACACTAAAATTTTGCTCAATGTTTTAGTTACAAAGCTGACCCAAGTTAATGTGAATAATTTTAAAGATGCTGAAACTTTGGTAAGGGAAACTTTAAAGCGAAGAGGTGAAAACTATTATAGCAACCAGGCTATTATGACAGCCTTTTATAGAGAGACCATTAAAAAACGTAATAAAAATGCATCCTTATCAGAAGCTGTCGTTGAGGTTTATAAACAACCATGCAAATCATCAAAAAAAGATGATGTTAAACTTATTAAAGCCAGAAAAAGTACGAATTATTCTAAACTTGACACTTTAGCACTAAAACTTCAGGGCGGACCATTTAGCACCCTATATGCTGATGTAATAAAATATCCTGATTACATTTTTACAGAGAATAATTTATCTGCCTACGAATTTAACTTTGACACCTCTACACAAATTAATGACAATGTAGTTTATGTTGTGAATTTTAAACAACTTCCAAATATTCAAACACCTTTATATTATGGAAAATTATATATAGATGCAGAGTCGTTAGCATTAACAAGTGCCGTTTATAAATTAAATGTGGAAAACAAGAAGCTGTCCAGTGAAATGTTTGTACGTAAGAAACCCAGAAAAGTTACTGCTTATCCTACCGAAGCTTCTTATCGTGTAGATTATAAAACAAAAAACGGAAAATGGCACTATAGCTATAGCAACATTCAGTTAACTTTTAAAGTAAAGTGGGAAACCAAACTTTTTAGTAGCACATATACACTTAATAGCGAAATGGTTATTACAGATTGGGAACAAAATACAACAGGAATAAACAAACCAAAAGATCGTTTAAAACCTACAGTAATTTTGAGCGATGAAGTTTCTGGGTTTTCCGATCCCGAATTCTGGGGAGAATATAATATTATAGAACCCGAAAAATCCATAGAATCGGCGATAAAGAAAATAAGTAAACAATTAAAACGGAATGGTGCTTAATCTTTTTTAAACCACTTCAGCATACAAATCAAAATCAGCAACTTCAGTAATTTTTACCGTTGTAAACTGTCCTGTTTAAATAGGTTTTTGTAACATCAATTGGGATCTCGTTATCTACATCTGGAGAATAAAATTCAGTACGCAATTACCACTTTAAATTTTTTGCCAATTTTTTCTTGATTCAATTCCTAGGATATTTATGATTGTAATTCCATGATTTCATTTGTGAGTGCCTGTTTCTTACCATACTCTTTATAAATAATAATGCTATTGAGTTGTAGGTAAAATATTGACTTCGTTTAAAAAAAACTTGCTATTTTATTTTTTTACATTACTTTTAAGTTTAATTCTAAAAAAATTAATTACAAACGATATGATTATGAAAAGTAAAATTGTTAATGGGGTGTTATTAACGTCTGTAATGTTGTTACTGTGTGCTTGTAATACGAAGAAAGAAGAAGAGGTAGTAGTAATTGACAAGGAACAAATTAAAAAGGAAATTCAAGCCAAGGAAGATTTGTTTGCCAAGACTTACAATGCTGGAGAAATGAAAAATATAGGTTATTATGCAGAATTCTTATGCTGCTAATAATAAAATTTCATTCACAACGGTAGAAGTTTTTCCATCAAATGATGGGATGCAGGTAGTTGAAATTGGTTATTACAAAGTAGTCGACTCCACTAATACTATCATTAATTCTGGAAATTATATGGGTCTATTTGAAAAAAGAGACGGTAATTATGTAAGCGTAAGAGATATGAGTACCTCTGATATGATAATTGAATAAAGTACACTCTAATTATTTAAAAAAGAGACTGCCCGAAAATTTCGGGCAGTCTCTTTTTTTATAAAATTTTAATAGAAGTTAAGCTCGTTATCTCCTTCTACCTCCACCACGACCTCTTGACATTGAGCCCGTTGATGATGGTCTGGAATAAGAGGAAGAACTAGCTCTTGATCTCGATCCAGAATTATAGCCACTCGATGATGGACGTGTTGATGTTGACGGACGATTTGTTGTCGAAGGTCGCGATGATGTTGATGGACGTGTTGATGTCGATGGACGTGTTGATGCTCTTCCTGCCGTATTGTAATTTCCGTTTTTAATATTATTATTTACAGTATTGGAAGTGTTTCTACTGTTATTATTGTAATGATTAACTTGCCTATTATTGTTAATAATAACCGTATTATTATAACCATGATGGTGATGATAGTTATTATGACGATAAATGCCAACAGCCATAACAGTAAACGCCCTATAATAGGGTGGATAATACCCATAATAATAGGGTGGATAATAAGGCACATAAGCTGGTGAATACACGTACTGAACAATTGGTGCAGATTCAACAACCACAACAGTAGTCGATGCTGGTACATTTACAGTAACCGGCGCATCGCCTGTATAAGCTGGATTAGCAGTTATTGAAGGACTAGTTTTAGTTTTTGGCTCAACTATATAATCCTTGCCGTATAACTCCTTATCTCCTACAATTTGCAGTGTAGCTTTCTTATCTTTATCTTTTGAGACTAGGATAACCGCAACATCTTGAGTTTCCTTTTCGCTTATAGCGTCTTGAAGAATAAACATAAAATCATCTCCATCTTGCTTAGTTTCCACCTTGATGAAATCAACTTTGCTGTCGTTATTAAGATCTAAATTATTAATTCCACTATTTTCTTCATTTAACGCTTTTTCGAAGTCTTCTATGGTTTTTGATTTTTGGAATAAATCCAAAACCGCATAAAGATCTAGGTTATCTCCTGGTAAGCCTAATAATTCTTGGTCATTCTCTGTTTGAGATAAAGTACTTAAACTACATAAGCTTATTGCTATTACTACAGATGACAATATAAAATGTTTCATAATATGATTTAATTATTACTTATAAAAGTATGTATGTAATAATGACACCAAATTAATAAATAATTGGGAATATAACCAATTACAGGTCACATATCTCAGCATACAAATCAAAGTCATGAGCATCAGTAATTATAACTTTGGCAAACTCCCCTGTTTTTAAATAAGTTTTTGTGGCATCAATTAGAACCTCGTTATCTACATCTGGAGAATCAAATTCAGTACGCCCAACAAAGTAATTACCCTCTTTTCTATCGATGACCACTTTGAATTCTTTACCAATTTTTTGTTGATTTAATTCCCAGGAAATTTGGGATTGTAATTCCATGATTTCGTTAGCACGTTCTTGCTTAACGTCTTCTGGGACATCATCAACCAAATTAAAGGCATGTGTATCTTCTTCATGAGAATAGGTAAAACATCCCAAACGTTCAAAACGCATCTCGCGAACCCATTCGAGCAATTCTTCAAAATCCGCTTGTGTTTCACCGGGATAACCGACAATTAAAGTAGTACGAATAGTCATCTCTGGAACAACTTCACGAAACTCTTTAAGAAGCTTCGTAGTCTTTTCTTTCGTTGTACCACGACGCATACTTTTAAGAATATGATCTGAAATATGTTGTAATGGAATATCAAGATAATTACAAATTTTAGGCGCTCTATTCATCACGTCTAATACATCCATTGGGAATCCTGTAGGAAATGCATAGTGCAAGCGAATCCACTCAATACCATCCACTTTCACAAGTGCTTCGAGTAATTCGGAAAGGTTTCGTTTTTTATATAAATCTAATCCGTAATAGGTTAAATCTTGTGCAATAAGTATTAACTCTTTAACACCATTTGCAGCTAATTTCTCGGCTTCAATAACAACCTCTTCTATTGGCGTACTTTTATGCTTACCACGCATTAACGGAATCGCACAAAACGAACATGGCCTATCGCAACCTTCTGCAATTTTTAAGTAAGCATAATTTTTTGGTGTTGTTGTTAAGCGCTCACCTATAAGTTCGTGCTTATAATCTGCACCAAGCGCCTTTAATAATGCTGGAAGTTCTGTAGTTCCAAAATACTGATCTACATGCGGAATTTCTTTTTGTAAGTCTGGCTTATAGCGTTCACTTAAACATCCTGTTACGAACACTTTATCAACTTCGCCATCTTCCTTTTTCTGCATGAATTCTAAAATAGTATTCACACTTTCTTCTTTTGCATTATTAATAAATCCGCAGGTATTAATCACTACAATGTTACCTTCTTCTTCATGAACAACATCTTTGTTACTCGCTTTAAGTTGCCCCATGAGTACTTCGCTGTCGTAAACATTTTTACTACAACCTAAAGTAACAACGTTAATTTTATTCTTTTTAAGTGTTTTTGTACGCATACCATTTGTAAATCAGGGCGCAAAGATACAACCTAAAAACAACCTAATTATAATTTACAGGAGAAACTCTAGCTTTTGACGCTTGTTCGTAATTATATGCCCATTGCAATATGAATTTTTCTAGCAATGGTGTGCCAATAAACGTTAAACCTTCAGGCTCGCCTTCCTCGGTATAACCCATAGGAACCGTTATGGCTGGATACCCTGCCACTGCAGCAAATCCGGCGTGATGGTTATTTATAGACAGCACACCATTTAATTGAAACTTCTCCATAGGGATTTCAAAAAAATGTGTTCCGTTAGTAAATAAGGTGTTTTTGATTTTTTCCAAATCTTCATCCGTACCTTGATCAGCAACAATGCCCTCAAAAAGACTTTGACCATAAGGCATGATTTTTAAAGAATCTGTTTTATTAAATGCAATGACATCGTTAACCGAAGAAACAACAACCGATGCATCAGCATACTTATTAAGATACTCTGGCAAGTCCTTTTTCATATCTAAATTAAAGAGTCTTAAAAAATCTGGCAAATTAATTTTTTCTTCATCTATTTCTATAATTTCGGTACCTTGTTGTTTTAAAACTGAAATGGCTTTAATATAAAGTGAATCTTCCATCAGGTTTTTAAAAGCACCTAATCGCTTCCCTTCCATCGTACCATTTGATAAAATTTCATAATAAAATCCGTTATCCAATAAAGCATCAACCGATTTTGAATCTTCTTCATCATAACCAAACATGGCATCTAACATAATGGCGTTATCCGTTACATTTTTGGTAATTGGTCCAGCAGTATCCAACGTACTTGAAATTGGGACAATACCACTTCTACTTAAAACACCAATAGTTGGTTTAAACCCAACTGTTGAATTCTGACTTGCTGGTGATAGTATAGAACCCGAAGTTTCGCTACCAACAGCAGCTACACAAAAATTAGCAGCAACTGCAACACCGCTACCAGAACTGGAACCTCCAGTATCCATAACCCGTCTTCCATAAGGATTTAACGTTTGCCCTCCAATAGCACTATAGCCACTTGGGCAATCGCCACAAAAAAAGTAAGCCCATTCGCTTAAATTTGCTTTTCCTAAAATTAAGGCTCCATGTTCCTTTAATTTTTTAACAATGAACGCATCTGTTGTTGTGTTATTTGCCAATGCAACTGATCCTGCCGTTGTTGGCATGTTGGCAGTATTAATATTATCCTTTAACAATATTGGCATTCCAAAAATTGGGTGTGATGGATCACCATTTTTATGCTGCAAATCTTTCTCTATAGCTTCTTGAATTACATTTGGATTTAGAGCTATTACCGAATTTAATGATAGTGGATTTTCTCTGTCAAACTTCCGAATGCGATAAAGGTAAAATTTAGTGAGTTGCTCGTAAGTAAGTTTTCCTTCGGCTATATGCTTTTGAAGTGTTGGAATATCTTGATCTAAAATGAATGGCTTTAAGTTATTATAAGTGCCTTCTGTAAAATTTTCTAAATCATTATTGAAAGGCTCCCAAAGTTTTTGGGCGCGGATATACTTGGAGTCTAAAACTTTAAATTCTCTGAAGTCTTTAGGAGGGTTATTGTTTATATCTGTGGTATCAGCGATTGAGGTATTTTGAGTTGCAGTATCTGATATTGTTTCAGATGAAACCTCTTGAGTTTCTTTATTTTCTGAAGCATTAAAATCTTTACAAGAAAAAATGAGTATTAATAGTAGAAAGCTGATAGATTTTGTCATGATTAGTGTTTTTAATAAAAATACTAATAAAACATTTTATCTTATAATTCATGCGTATATTTTACTTGAAAAACGAATCCACAAATTCGTATTTATTGAATACCTGAAGATCTTCAATGCCTTCGCCTACACCAATATACTTCACTGGAATTTGAAACTGATCACTAATCCCAATCACGACACCTCCTTTGGCTGTTCCATCTAGTTTAGTAACCGCTAGGGATGTTACTTCGGTAGCTGCCGTAAATTGTTTTGCCTGTTCAAAAGCGTTTTGTCCAGTAGAACCATCGAGCACCAAAAGCACATCGTGAGGCGTATCGTCAACCACTTTTTGCATCACACGTTTTACCTTGGTAAGCTCGTTCATTAAATTTACTTTATTGTGAAGTCTTCCTGCGGTATCAATAATCACGACATCGGCATTTTGAGTTACTGCACTCTGTAACGTATCGAAAGCTACAGACGCTGGATCACTTCCCATAGACTGCTTTATAATTGGTACATCTACCCGATCTGCCCAAACTTGCAATTGGTCTATTGCCGCAGCTCTAAAGGTATCGGCTGCGCCAAGAACAACATTTAAACCTTGTTTTTTAAATTGATAGGCCAGCTTTCCAATGGTTGTTGTTTTCCCAACGCCATTTACACCAACAACCATAATAACATAAGGCTTTTTATCTTCTGGAATTGTGAACTCTGTAGCTTCGCCTAGGTTCGTTTCAGAAAGTAAATCGGCTATTTCTTCACGAAGGATTTTATTGAGTTCGTCGGTTCCAAGATATTTATCGCGAGACACGCGTGTTTCAATACGTTCTATCACTTTAAGCGTTGTATTAACGCCAACATCACTTGATACCAAAATTTCTTCAAGGTTATCTAGAACCTCATCATCTACTTTAGACTTCCCTGCAACGGCTTTACTTAATTTACCTAAAAAACTTGATTTAGATTTTTCCAATCCCTTATCTAAAGTTTCTTTTTTTTCTGAAGAAAATATCTTTTTAAAAAAACTCATTCTTTAAACGTTTATGCGTTACGATTTATAAATCCCTTGCTATATTAAACCTTCCCGTACTCATAGGGCTCGAAGTTTATGTTATAGCCCATTGCATTATTTTTACCTATTTATGACTTCGAAAAAATCATCATTAAAACGAAATGTAAATATAAAACAAAAGCCGCTTCCTATTAGAAAGCAGCTTTTAATATTTTAAGTATGCAAACTTAATTCTTGTTTATGAAATCGTTTACACGTTCTGGAGCCATTATTGACTCTACAAACATATAAGCTCCTGTTTTTGGAGATTTTACCATTTTAATCGCCTTAGTTAATCTTTTGGACGAGGTCTGTAATGATGCTACTGTTTTCTTTGCCATGACTCAATACTTTATTTAATTTCTTTATGAACTGTCATACGCTTTAAAATAGGATTGAATTTTTTAATTTCCATTCTATCTGGCGTGTTCTTTTTGTTTTTTGTTGTAATATATCTAGAAGTTCCCGGTTGTCCAGACTTTTTGTGCTCTGTGCACTCTAATATTACTTGAACTCTATTACCTCTTTTTGCCATTTTCTTATGCTTTAAATGTGGCTATTATTTTAAAAATCCTTTAGATCTAGCGTCTTTAATTACTGCGGAGATTCCTATTCTATTAATAGTTTTCAATGTAGATGCAGCAACTTTTAACGTTAACCACTTATCTTCTTCAGGAATATAAAAACGTTTTTTTACTAAATTTACATTAAACTTGCGTTTAGTCCTGTTCTTTGCATGAGACACGTTGTTTCCAACCATTGCCATTTTCCCAGTAAGTTCACAAACTCTTGACATTATTTCTAACTTTAAATATGTTATTTCAAAACGAGGTGCAAATATACAAAATCTTTAATGTTCAACAACTTAATTATTGTCAATTTTTAAAATTTCTTTTTGAAGCATTTCAAATGCTTTATTTACCGCTTTATTTATCACTTTTATTCTATGATTTCCAAGATTAAATTTTTGTGAATATACTTCTGATTTTGTAGCAATCGCGATGAAAACGGTACCAACCTCAACGTCTGCGTCGCCTTTAGCTGGGCCTGCATTCCCCGTAGTTGCAATGGCATAATCTGCATTAAACAATACTCTGACGCTTTTCGCCATTTCTTCTGCAACTTGTGAACTGACTACCGAATGGGTTTGTATAAGCGCTTTTGATATTTTTAAGACATCTATTTTTGATTGTGTTGCATAGCTTACAATACTGCCTTTAAAATATGCTGAAGCCCCTGCATTTGCTGTAATTTGTTCTGCTATTTTTCCTCCAGTACAACTTTCGGCAGCCGCCATAGTTTTGCCAAGCCTTGTAAATTGTTTACCAATTATAGCTTCGATAGACTCGTCCTCTTCAAAACCAACAAACACATCAGAAATTAATGGAAGGAGTTCTTTTATCTGCTTATCCACTTCGGTTACAATCATTTCTTTATTGTTTCCTTTGGCAGACAATCGTAATCTAACTTTTCCTAAATTTGGTAAGTAAGCCAACTTTATATAATCTGGAAGATTATCTTCCCAATGTTCGATCCTTGCTGCCAAACTGCTTTCTCCTAAACCATAAGTTAAAAGTGTTCTATGTAAAATAAAAGGCAACTCAAACTG
This sequence comes from uncultured Flavobacteriaceae bacterium, assembly GCA_964195015.1. Classification (GTDB taxonomy): domain Bacteria; phylum Bacteroidota; class Bacteroidia; order Flavobacteriales; family Flavobacteriaceae; genus CAXMOQ01. The sequence goes on from CAXMOQ010000002.1 coordinate 33,987, forward strand.
CTTACTTAATCTGGGAATAACTTCATTAGAAATTAAAGCTTCCATTTCGAAAGGCACACCAGGAAGTGATATAAATACTTTGTTGTTCTTTTCAATCCACATGCCGGGAGCACTTCCAAATTTATTCATCAATACCTTGGCCTTCGAAGGAATTAATGCCTGATCTATATTAACTTGAGTTAATGGTTGCCTGATATGTTTTTCCCAAAGGGCTTCAATATTTTTTAAAACAGATTCACTTTGAATTAATGTATCGTCGAAATATTCTGCGAGCGTACGTTTAGTAATATCGTCTTTTGTTGGGCCTAAACCACCGGTTACTATAATAATATCGGTATTATCTTCGGCCTCTTTTAAAGATTTTAAAATATGTTCTTTATCATCCTGCACTGATGTGATTTGAAAAATAGAAACACCAATCTTGTTCAGTTCTTTTGAGATAAATGCGGAATTGGTATCCACAATTTGACCAATAAGAATCTCATCGCCAATGGTGATTATTTCGGCCTGCATTATAAGCTAAAGTCAGATTTTATTTCGTTCGAAGCTTCCTCTACAGCTGCCATAACGATTTGAAGTTTTTCTGTGACGTCAACATCAACTTGAGTAAATTTTCCCCAATCCTGTACTTCGATTAAATCGTTGAGTACCCCGAGTTCGAACAAGTCAATTGTTGGTTTCATTTTATGAGCGGCTTGGTAAGCTTCATGATAATTTTTGTTCTCTACGGCTTCTTTTAGCCGTTTAGCATCTTGCGGAACTTCTTCAAGAAATGTTTTCATTAATATTAATATAAAATCTTCGTCATTGTCTGCCAACTCTCGTATTCTAAATAATTTATAGTGCTGTTCCATTTTATTTAACTGTTATTGAAAACATTTGTTTGTCTTCGATAAATCCTTTTAGCTTGTCGCTCGCAATTACTTTGCCAACGCCTGCTGGTGTTCCTGTAAAGATAATGTCTCCAATCTTTAAAGTAAAATATTTTGAGACATATTCTATTAATTCGTCAATTTTCCAAAGCATAAGGCTCGTATTTCCCTGTTGTACGACCTCATCATTTTTTTGCAAGGAAAAATTTATAGCATTAACATCTTTGAATCCTTTCTTTGGCAACCAATCGCTTATCACAGCTGCACCATCAAAGGCTTTAGCTTTTTCCCAAGGCAAGCCTTTTTCTTTTAATTGGCTTTGCAAATCGCGGGCCGTAAAGTCTATTCCGAGACCAATATCGTTATAATATTTATGTGCAAATTTTTTATCGATATGTTTACCAACTCTATTTATTTTTACCAAGATTTCGACTTCATGATGCACGTCATTAGAAAAATCGGGAATAAAAAACGGTTGCTTTTTAAGTAAAATAGCGGTATCTGGTTTTAAGAACAGCACAGGATCTGTTGGTTTTTCGTTTTTTAATTCCTTTATGTGTTCTGTGTAATTACGCCCTATGCAGATGAGTTTCATTCTTTAATTAGATTTTAGAGCCAAGATCGCTACGCTGTTAGAACAAAGACTGCCAGTGAATTCAATTTAAATTTTACTGTCATTTTATATTGTTCTTATCTTTAAACTCTTAAGCTTATTGTTTGTCCGTTATTCTTCAAAGATTCCTAATGAAAGGCTGCAAACTAACGTTGCGAACTGCCAACTTTTAATCTAACTTATTATTAAATTTCTTCAACTTTATCGCTGTTAGCACTTTTTTGGTATACAGCGGAAAATCGGCATTGAGCAGCCAACCAAAATATCCCGGTTCACTTTCAAGCAAATCAACCACACGTTTCCCTTTATGTTTCCCAAACGAAAAACACTCTTCGCCATCTTTATTATAACTAATGAAACCGGCAAGATCGGCAAACTTTTTACGTGAACTGAACTCGGCTAAAAATTTTGAATTGTTTTCTAATTCTTCATACTTTTCCAATTGCGCTTTCAGCACTTGGTAAGTCGCATTTGTATCGGCTTCTGCACTATGTGCATTATCCAAATTTTCATTACAATAAAATTTATATGCCGCACTTAATGTACGCTGTTCCATTTTATGAAAAATAGTTTGAACATCAATAGCCAAACGGTTCTTCATATCAAAATCCATTCCGACCCTCAACATTTCTTCAGCTAATAATGGAATATCAAAACGATTGGAGTTAAATCCAGCCAAATCGGAATCTTTAATCATGCTACTAATGTCTTTTGCTAGAGCTACAAAGGTAGGTTCGTTAGCCACTTTTTCATCAGAAATACCATGAATCTCCACGACTTCCTTCGGAATTGGCATTTCGGGATTAACAAGCCATGTCTTGCTTTCTTCTGTGCCGTTGGGAAATACTTTTAAAATGGAAATTTCTACAATTCTGTCTTTAGAGATATTGACTCCAGTGGTTTCAAGATCGAAAAAACAAATGGGTTTGGTTAGATTAAGATTCATTATTGTTTTGTTGTAAAGTTATTGGTCGTTTAGACATCGATGTGTACAAAAATAGAAAAACCTAATCTAAACGATTAGGTTTTTCCCTTGAATATTTAATAACTTTAAATCTCTCTGTTAGAATCCCAAGCTTCCAGATAATCTGCAACAGCTTTTACAAATTGTCCGCCGAGCGCACCATTTACAACACGATGATCATAAGAATGTGACATAAACATCTTGTACCGAATGCCTATAAAATCGCCTTCGGGTGTTTCAATAACCGCTGGCACTTTTCTAATCGCACCAAGCGCCAATATTCCAACTTGTGGTTGGTTAATTATAGGTGTTCCCATAATGCTTCCAAAAGTTCCAACATTCGTTACCGTATAAGTTCCGCCTTGGATATCGTCCGGTTTTAATTGATTGGTACGCGCACGATTTGCCAAATCGTTAACCTGCTTTGTCATACCTACCAAATTAAGCTGATCTGCATTTTTAATTACCGGCACTATTAAATTGCCATCGGCCAATGATGCCGCCATACCGAGATTAATGTTTTTCTTTTTAATAATGGTATCGCCCTGCACAAAAATATTCATCATTGGGTAGTCGCGAATTGCTTTTGCAACAGCTTCCATAAAGATTGGTGTGAACGTTATATTTTCGCCTTCGCGTTTAAAGAAAGCGTCTTTCACTTTCTTTCTCCAGTTCCATATTTTGGTAACATCGGCTTCAATAAAACTTTGTACATGCGCCGAAGTCTGAACAGATTCAACCATGTGATTCGCAATCAATTTGCCCATTCTGGTCATTTCAATAATTTCGTCTTCCCCATTTGCAACAACATGTGCTGCCTGTGTTTTTATAGCTTTTTGCGACTGTGCCGAAGTAATAACTGGAGCAGACTGCAGCTGTTGTTGTGAAGGTTTTGCGCTTCTACTTTCTATATATTCTAAAACATCATTCTTCGTTACACGATTATCTTTTCCGCTGCCAGTAATAGCATCCAGCTCATTTTGTGTAACGCCTTCTTGTTTTGCAATATTTTTTACCAATGGCGAGTAAAACCTTTCGCCACTTGACTTAACTGGGGTTGCAGTTTCTTGAGCCGTAACAACAGTTTGTTCTACTTCCTGTACGGCTTCAACTGGAGCTTCTTGCTTTACAACTTCTTCTACAGCCACAGATGTAACCGCCGCTGCTTCGCCATCAGTTTCAATAATAGCAATAGTTTGTCCTACCTGAACAACGTCATCTATATTAAAAAGTTTCTCGATTAAAATACCATCAACTTCACTAGGAACTTCGCTATCTACTTTATCGGTAGCAATTTCCAAAACTGCCTCATCCAATTCAATTGTATCTCCAACTTCTTTTAACCAAGAGGTAATCGTTGCTTCTGCAACACTTTCTCCCATTTTTGGTAATTTAAGCTCAAACTTTGCCATATTAATAATCTAAAGCTGGTTTTTAAATTTTAGATTGCAAAATTAATAAAAAAAGATGTATTTGATTAAATAATCAATACTATTTTATAATGTGCAATTTTACTAAAATAATCATTAGAACGTAATAACTTCGCCTTTATTTTTAGCGTCATGACTTCCAATGATAAAATTAGAGTTTTTTGGAAGAATTTTAAACGTTACTGATTTATTTTTTTCTCGTTTCGAAATCTGCTCAATAATTGATTTATAACTCATGTAATTTGCATCAAAAATAATTTCGGTGTTATCACTAATATCTGAAAAATCCGAATTCCACGTGACGCGTTTTGGCAGTACAGACATGAGTTTTACATGAGCTTTATCAGAAATCAACACGTAATTTTCTGTTACGAAGCTTTGCTCCTTTATTTTTGGTCTAAATAGTTTGGCAAACAAAATCCCAATCCAAACGGTAGTATCAAAAAACAGGTTTCTTGTAAAATGTTTGTTGTAAAATATTTTCATCGCATGGTAAAAATGCTTTGCATAGGTTTCGTCTTTTAAAGTACTTTCTCCTTTATAATGGATCACAGTAGCATCTCCATAATAATAGTTTTGAAATCCAGCCTGTAAAATTTTATAAGACAGGTCTATATCTTCGCCGTACATGAAATAGTCTTCATCGAAGCCTTTAACAAGATTGTAAACCTCTTGTTTCATTAACATAAATGCCCCTACTAAAACATCAACTTTTCCTATTTCATTTTCATTCAAGTTATTTGCATAATACTTGTATGGATTACCAAAAATCTTATTTATAGATATTAATGGCGAAGGTATGTTACGCTTACTTTCTGGTAAAAACTGCCCAGAGCCATCAATTAATTTACAACCAATACTGCCAAGATTTTCTTTAGATTCGGCGAAATCCAAAAGTTTTATAAAGGTGTCTTCGGCAAGAACGGTGTCTGGATTTAGAATACAGATATATTCGCCATTTGCCAGAGAGACTCCTTGATTGTTACCTTTTGAGAAACCCAGGTTTTCTTTATTCTCAATAAGAACAACGTTCGGAAATAAATCCTTTACCATTTTACAACTTTTGTCATTGGAATTATTATCAATAACGATGATTTCCCCATCAATAGTAGAAATAGCTTCCTGTACACTTTTCAAGCATAACTCTAAAAAGTAACGTACATTATAATTTAATATGACAACTGAAAGCTTCAAATAAAGGTTATGATTTTAAAGAGACTTCAAAAGGAATCCTATTCACAATACTGCGTCCTAACGTGATTTCATCGGCGTATTCAATTTCATCCCCTACCGAAATACCACGCGCAATAGTAGATGTAATAATATTGTATTCCTGGATTTGTCTGTACAAGTAGAAATTGGTCGTGTCGCCTTCCATCGTGGAACTTAAAGCAAAAATAAGCTCTTTCACATTTCCATTTTTTACTTTATCAACCAACGATTCAATATTTAAATCTTGCGGCCCAATGCCATCCATAGGTGAGATTATTCCGCCTAAAACATGATACAAGCCTCTAAAAGAACTTGTATTTTCAATAGCCATAACATCGCGAACATCTTCAACCACACAAATTATACTGTCGTTCCTATGTGGATTTGCACAGATTTCACAAATATCGACATCACTAATATTATGACATGATTTACAGAATTTTATTTCACTTCGCATGTTTTGCAATGCTTGAGTTAACTGTGTAGTCTGTTCTGGTGCCTGCCGCAATAAATGCAACACCAAACGCAATGCCGTGCGTTTACCTATGCCCGGTAATTGCGACATTTCGTTTACTGCATTCTGAAGTAGTTTTGAAGAAAATTCCATAATTGCGAATTTAATATTTAGACATCAATTACGCTAATTTTCATGAATTCAATTTATAAACTTTAGCTTAATACTTAAAAATTTGGAATTTGGTTTTTTTAATTTGTTATTTGAAGATTGAATTTCGTCCCTATGAGCGCAACGCAAATCTTAATTTTAATAGCGGCCTACTTTGGCATACTATTACTCATCTCTTATTTTACTGGAAAGAATGACAGTAATGCCGATTTTTTTAAGGCTGGAAAACAATCACCTTGGTATTTAGTTGCCTTTGGCATGGTTGGAGCTTCCCTGTCTGGATTAACATTTATATCGGTTCCAGGTTGGATAGAGGGTTCGCAATTTAGTTATTTTCAAGTTGTACTAGGTTATATGGTTGGCTACTTTGTAGTTGCTTTTGTTTTAATGCCTATCTATTATAAGTTAAATGTAACGTCAATTTATGAATACTTATTGGATCGTTTCGGAACTATAAGTCATAAAACCGGAGCTTTTTTCTTTTTTATATCCAGAGTTTTAGGTGCAGCATTTAGATTGTTTTTAGTTGCCATTGTATTACAGCAGTTTGTGTTTGACGCGTGGCATGTTCCGTTTGAAATAACCGTAATCATTTCAATCTTACTTATCTGGATTTACACCAATAAAGGAGGTATTAAAACAATTGTCTGGACCGATACACTTCAAACACTCTTCATGATTGTTGCGGTTATATTATCTATATATTTTATTAATCAGGAATTGGGTTGGAGTTTTGGTGAATTTCTGGTTTCCGATGAGTTAAAACAATATAGTAAAGTACTTGTAACTGACAGCTTTCTGGAGCGCGGACATTTTATTAAATCCTTTATTGGCGGTATGTTTATTACGATTTGCATGACTGGTCTAGATCAAGATATGATGCAAAAAAATCTAACCTGTAAGACACTTAAAGATGCACAAAAAAACATGATATCGTTTAGTGTTGTTCTGGTTGGAGTAACATTTTTATTTATGTTATTAGGTGCACTTTTGTTTATTTATGCCAAACAACATAATATAGGGATTCCGCTAATGGATGGAACGCCAAGGACAGATTTATTATTCCCCCAAATAGCACTTAATAGTGGTTTGGGAATTACGGTTGCCATCACCTTTATGTTGGGATTAATTGCAGCAGCTTATAGTAGTGCAGATAGTGCCTTGACTTCGTTGACCACTTCTTTTTGTGTTGACTTTTTAGACATTGAAAAGAAGCCAAAAACATTACAAAAGAAAATAAGAAAACAAACACATGTTGCTATGAGTGTCATGCTGATTATAGTAATCATCATTTTTAAATATGTTCTTAATAGCAATGTTATTGACAGCTTACTTACCGTTGCTGGTTATACGTATGGGCCATTACTAGGTTTATTTGCCTTTGGTATTTTTACTAATTATCAAATTAAGGATAAATATGTGTGGATAGTCGCCTTATGTTCTGTGATTTTAATTACTGTTATTGCAAATATCCCTTCAGAAAGCATAGGTGGTTACGTTGTGGGCTACGAGTTATTACCTATAAACGGATTATTAACTTTTATAGGGTTAGTACTGATTCGTCGCAAGAAGCGCTAGCGTGCAAGCAACTTCAAAATGAATGTCATTTTCTTTTAATATTGAATAAAATTCCGGGTTTTCTGCTCCTGGATTAAAAATAACACGATTTGGTTTTAACGACACAATATAATTATACATTGTTTTTTGCCTAATCGGATTTAAATAAAGCGTGACAGTATCGATATCCTCATAAAGAATTAACTCTGTATCTATTATTATTCCTGCGATTTCCCCTTCATTTAAACCATGAGTAACCACACTGATTCCTTTATTAACAAGTTTATGGATAACCAAATTAGAATATCGGTTACGTTTTAGGGATGCGCCAATCACTAATGTTTTTTTACTCATCTGTTAAAATCGTGTTAAGTACAGTTAAATTAAGTAACATAAGTTAAATATAAGCGTCTCTATGGTAATAACGAGTAATTAGTCAAATCAATCAATCAATCAATCAATCAATCAAATTTAATCAAAATGAAAAAACTTATTGCCTTAAGTTTCCTATTTATAGGGCTAATTCTAAATACAAACGCTACCGTAAATAATGAGTTCAAGGATGGACGTATTACAGGAAAAGTGATTGATGCCACACTTAACCAACCTCTACCCTACGTAAATGTTATTATTAAAAACACTAAAAACGAAATTATTACAGGAGGCATTACACTAGACGATGGAACATTCAAAATTACAGATATCCCGGAAGGAGAATTTACGGTAACAGTACAATATATTGGTTACAAATCGGTAATAAAGGATTTTACTATTACTAAAGGTAACTATAAAATTGAAATAGGAAACATTGCGTTAGAAGAAGAAGCCGAAGGACTAGACCAAGTTACTGTCGTTGCTGAAACCTCAACAGTGGTACAGAAAATTGATAGAAAAGTCATCAATGTTGGAAAGGATTTAACAGCATCTGGTACAACAGCATCCGAAATGTTAAACCATGTGCAATCTGTAAGTGTCGATTCACAAACTGGAAATATTAGTTTACGCGGGAACGAAAATGTACGTGTTTTAGTTGATGGCAAACCTAGCAGTATTAGCGCCTCCCAATTATTACAACAAATCCCCTCGACATCAATAAAACAAATTGAACTTATTACCAATCCTTCTGCAAAATACAATCCGGAAGGCATGAGCGGTATCATTAATATTATTTTACATAAAAACGCCAACCAAGGGTTTAACGGCAATGTAAATACCGGTGTAACACAAGGAGAAAACACGCGTTTTAATGGTTCGTTCGACATGAATTATAAAACTGGAAAGGTAAATTTCTTTACCAATTACGGATACAATACTGGTAAACAAGAGAATTTTGGTCATGTAAATAGATTTGACAACAACTCTTTACAAGAATTTGAATTTGATAATGATAACGACTCTCATTTATTAAAATTTGGAGCCGACGTTTATATCAATGAAAAGAACACCTTATCGCTTTACACGGTGCAAAATAGATTTGACGGTCTTGGAACGGGTACCACAAAAATCACTGATGATGGCACGGTGGTTGTGGATTCTTATAACAGATCTGATAGTGAAAGTAATAACCAGACGTATAATTTTAATTATAAATTAGACTTTGATAAAGAAGGGCATGATTTAGAGTTTGAAGCTAATTACTCTAAAGCTAAAGGTCCTGAAAATGCTGTGTATAATGATTTGATTGACCCTTCGGATATGTTTTTAAATTATACAAACGATATTAATAATATAGAACAGAACACGCTTTTAAATTTAGATTACACAAATCCTGTTTCAGAAAATGGAAAACTGGAATTAGGTTTAGAATATAGAGTTAATGATTCTGAAAATGATTCGGACACAACACAATATGAATTTGTATTGGATGGCAATGGTGATCAAATTCCTGATGGAAACGGTGGTTACTTAACACAACAAACGCCTGAAATTGATTTTACTTACGACCGAAACATTTATTCGGCCTATGCTAATTATAACCACCAATTCGAAAAAATTTCATTACAGGTAGGTGCGCGCTTCGAACAATATGAAGTTGATGGTGTGTTTAACAAAGGACCTGAAACACAAACCGTAACCGACGATATTTTTTCCATTTACCCATCGGCTTTTGTAACATTTAATCCCAGCGAAAAAAATCAATTTCAAGTAAGTTATAGCCGTCGTGTTGATAGACCTTCAGTAGATCAAATCAACCCAATAAGACAATGGAGTACACCAAGAATAACAAATGTTGGTAATCCAGATTTAAAACCACAGTTTACCAACTCATTTGAATTCAACTATACACGCCAAATTAAAAATGGATCATTAACTTTTGGTACATTTTACCGACGCGTAAACGATAATATTAGCAGAATTTTGAATATAGATCCTTTGGATGAAGACAAAGTATTACTGTCTTATTCCAACTATGAGAGCAATAACCGTTATGGTGTAGAAGCATCCGCAACTTATAAAATCGCCAAATGGTGGCGTGCCAATGCAAGCGCCGATCTATATTTACAAAAACAAACTGGTGTCGCCAATGGCAATGCATCAGAAGTCACAAACAACGCATTTAACGCCCGCTTAAACAACAGCTTTACCGCGACTAAAAACTTGCGTTTTCAATTATTCTACATGTATAGAGGTGGTGGAAAAAGCATACAATTTGAAAGAAAAGCGATGTCCATGGTAAATGCAGGTGCAAGTTTAAATGTTCTTGACAAAAAAGGAACCATTAGCTTTAGGGTCAACGACATTTTTAATACTGCGAAATTTGAATTCGAAGCTGTAAACCCTTACCCATCAAAAGGGCAATTTGAGGGGGAAAGCCAAACAGCGTATCTTGGATTTGCGTATCGTTTTGGTGGTGGAAAAAACAAAGCACTTCGCAGAAAAAATAGAGACAACAATGAGGCAAGAGGAGGAGGCTTCTTATAAAATTGATTCCCACTTTACTGAAACCAGTTCAGCATAAATCGTGAGAATGACAAAAAAATTGAAACCTCGATGATAGCATCGAGGTGGTTTTAATACTATTTAATAGCCTGCATAATAGTTGATGGTTAGTGTTAATGTTAGGTTATTAAATAAGAAACCCCAAAGTCGTTAGATTTTGGGGTTTTGTTTTTAACATTATTTCTAAAAAACCTTTTAATCTTGATTATCAATGTAATGAAGTTAAAACTAATGCGTCTTATTTATACACACAACACAGCGAACGAATTATAGTTAATTTGAATTAGTCAGCAAACACTAACTAAATTCGTAAAAAAAGTAAGTGTTAGAATCAATAATTAGTAAAACAAAAAATCCGAAATTTAAGAGCTTCGGGTTTTTTATTACTGAAAATGTAGAAATTTTATTCATAAGATTCCCTCCCCTATCTACCGACAAGCAGGTTCGAGGGAATGACAATGACTTTATCACCATTTCATAATAACACTTCCCCAAGTAAAGCCGCTTCCAAAAGCTGCTAAAACGACGTTATCACCTTCTTTTATCTTGCCTTCTTCCCAAGCTTCGGTAAGCGCAATTATAACGGAAGCCGCAGTAGTATTACCGTATTTCATAATATTATTAAATACTTGATCGTCTCTCAAGCCAAACTTACGTTGAATAAACTGCGCGATCCGTAAATTGGCTTGATGCGGAATAAGCATATCAATATCTTCTTTCGCTAAATTGTTTTTTATCAATCCTTCAATAATCACTTCACTAAAACGAACAACAGCATGCTTAAAAACAAAAGTACCATCCATATATGGAAAATAGGAAAGGTCTTCTTCCTCCGATTCTAAAATTTCAGGAACCCAATGTCCAATACTTGGCGATGCTACAATTAACTTATCGGCGTATTTGCCTTCGCTGTGCAAATGTGTAGATAGTATGCCTTTGGTGTTATCTTCTTCACTAGATAAGACACATGCTCCTGCTCCATCACCAAAAATCACGGTTACGCCTCGGCCTCTTGTAGTCTTATCCAATCCGTTGGAATGGTATTCTGCGCCAATAACCAATATATTTTTATACATGCCCGTTTTTATAAACTGATCGGCAGTGGCAATGGCATAAACAAAACCTGAACATTGATTTCTAACGTCTAGCGCGCCTACCGTTTTCATATCTAACATATCCTGAATCTGCACGCCACAACCTGGGAAATAGTAATCAGGGCTCAAAGTTGCAAACACTATAAAATCGATATCATCTTTAGTCAATCCTGCGCGTTCTATGGCAATTCGTGCGGCTTTTGCGCCCATAACAGCTGATGAATCGTCAGTACCTTCTTTAATCCATCGGCGTTCTTTTATGCCTGTACGTTCCTGAATCCACTCATCTGTTGTATCCATAAATTTAGATAGATCGTCATTTGTAACAACATTATCCGGTACATATTTACCTAAACCAATTATTTTTGAATTATACATATTCATATATTATAAGAAAGATAAAATTACGAATTATACTTTTATTAAAATGTCAGTTTGTCACATTTAACGAATTGGCATTTTTGTTGTCTATGAAAGAAAGAGATTAATAAATAACATAAAACATATATATCATGACAAAAGGAAATATTAATGTTTCAGTAGAAAATATCTTTCCACTCATTAAAAAATTCTTGTATAGCGATCACGAAATCTTTTTACGTGAGCTTATTAGTAACGCCACAGATGCCACATTAAAATTAAAACACATTGCCAATGTTGGTGATGCCAAAGTAGACTATGGCAATCCGCAGATTGAAGTTAAAATTGACAAGAAAGGTAAAAAACTTCATATCACCGATCAAGGTATTGGAATGACCGCCGAAGAAGTTGAAAAGTACATTAACCAAATCGCTTTTTCTGGTGCTGAAGAATTTTTAGACAAGTACAAAGATGCTGCAAAAGATTCAGGTATTATCGGCCATTTTGGTCTTGGTTTCTACTCTGCATTTATGGTAGCCGAAAAAGCTGAAATCATTACAAAATCTTATAAGGACGAAGATGCGGCACATTGGACCTGCGATGGCTCACCAGAATTCACACTTACAAAGGGTAAGAAAAAAGATAGAGGTACAGAAATCATTCTTCATATCGCAGATGATTCTACCGAGTTTCTAGAAGAATCCCGTATAAATGAGTTATTACAAAAATATAACAAGTTTATGCCTATCCCAATTAAGTTTGGTACTAAAGAAGTAAATGATTCAGATCATGAACCAAAAACGACTAAAGATAAAGACGGTAAAGAAACTACAGAGCCTCACAAGCAAATTACGGTTGACAACATCATTAACAATCCAAATCCGGCTTGGACAAAACAACCGGCAGATTTAGAAGATGAGAATTATAAAAGTTTCTATCGCGAATTGTACCCAACGCAATTCGAAGAACCTTTATTTAATATACATTTAAATGTAGATTATCCGTTCAACCTAACTGGGATTTTATATTTCCCAAAAATGACGAACGATTTAAACGTTCAGAAGGATAAAATACAATTATACCAAAACCAGGTGTTTGTAACCGATAACGTTGAAGGTATTGTACCAGAATTCTTAACGATGTTGAGAGGTGTTATCGATTCTCCAGACATTCCATTAAATGTGTCACGAAGTTATTTACAAGCCGATGGTGCTGTAAAAAAGATTTCATCCTATATCACCAGAAAAGTAGCCGACAAATTAAAATCGTTGTTTAATGACAGCCGTGAAGATTTTGAAGCAAAATGGAATGATATTAAAATTGTAATTGAATACGGTATGCTTTCAGAAGAAAAATTCTTCGAAAAAGCTGATGCGTTTGCATTGTACCCTACAGTTGATGGTAAATATTACACCTACGAAGAATTATACAATAAAATTAAAGCCAATCAAACCGATAAGGATGACAAGCTTGTTATTTTATATACTTCCGATAAAGATGCACAGCACTCTTATATAGAAGCTGCAAAAGCGAAAGGTTATGAAGTATTGTTTTTAGATTCTCCTATCGTATCGCATTTAATTCAGAAGTTGGAGACCACGAAAGAAAATATTTCGTTTTCTAGAGTTGATGGCGATCACATAGATAACTTAATTAAGAAAGAGGATACTAAAATTTCCAAATTATCTGATGACGATAAAAAACAATTGGATGCATTGTTAAAAGAAGTGATTCCTTCTGATAAATTTATGGTACAGTTAGAAGCTATGGATAGTGATGCCTCACCTTTTATAATTACGCAACCCGAGTTTATGCGTCGTATGAAAGAGATGCAACAAACCGGTGGCGGCGGTATGTTTGGCATGGGTAATATGCCGGAAATGTATAACCTT
>CAXMOQ010000003.1:0-328 GCA_964195015.1 uncultured Flavobacteriaceae bacterium
CATTTCACGGATTTTTTTAAATTTATTGGGATTATAAAAATACTTTGTTAAATCATGAATAACAAAAAATAAGCTATCATTTTAAAAATAATATATATTTGTGTATGAAGTATTTATTTGTATTATTAAGTGTTGTACTTATGTTTTCATGCAAAACAAAGAAAGATCTGTTGTTAGCAGATGAACTCGAAATTACAGAAACATCATGCCCAAACGACGGTGTTTGTTCTTTTGAAGTATTACAACATAAAAGTTTAGAATTAAAACATGATGATATTGGTAGTCTTTATCCTGAAATAATAGGAGGCAATAATCTTGTGCTTAAATT
>CAXMOQ010000003.1:338-46015 GCA_964195015.1 uncultured Flavobacteriaceae bacterium
TTGCTAATTCATTAGCTCTCTGTCCAGCGGATGGTACATGTACATTTGAGGTTCTACAAAATAAGTCATACAAGTTACTGCGCGATGGTATTGGTAAACTATTTCCCGAGATTTCAGATGGAGATAAAGTCGTCTTGAAATTTGAATATAAAAGAAACGAAATTCCAGATACGGTAGATAGTAGTTACAGAGAAGAGATTTTTGTTGAGCTAGATTATAATAATTTAGAGTTTGTAACTACCAATTTTAAAGTACAGAAAATACTATTTGCAAGATGGTGTTATTGTAAAGGACAAACAGGATATTATAAAATACATCAAGGGGAATTATTAATTAAAAGGATTCAAAATGAAACCTATGAATTAAACTTAAAGCTCAAAACTGATAAAGTACCACAAATTATAAACCAAATAAGCCAAGTTTTTAGTTTGGAATAAGTGGGGAGAGATTATTTGATTATACTGGCATAATAACTAATTTTGTATAAAACATTCCAGGCTTGAAAATTATAAGAAACTTCGATTCTTTTTCAATCAACAAACCAACCGCAGTGACCATTGGCACATTTGACGGTGTTCATATTGGGCATCAAAAAATAATAAAACGTTTAGCTAAAATTGCTAGAAAACAGGATCTGAACGCTATTGTTTTAACCTTTTTTCCACATCCACGGATAGTGCTCCAAAAAGATGCTAACGTTAAACTTATTAATACTTTAGAAGAAAAGGCACAATTATTTGAAGCTTATGGTTTGGATAATTTGGTTGTAAAACCATTTACCGAAGCCTTTTCTCGGCAGTCGGCCGAAGATTTTGTAAAGCAGGTTTTAGTAGATAAACTCAAGGCTAAAAAAGTAATTATTGGCTATGATCATCATTTTGGCAGAAACCGAAGAGCCAATATTGAAGACTTAAGAAGGTTTGGAGAAACCTATGATTTTGAGGTTGAAGAAATTTTAGTTCAAGATATAAATGATGTTGCCGTGAGTTCCACAAAAATCAGAAACGCATTAATTGAAGGCGATATTGAAAATGCGAATACATTTTTAGGCTATGCCTTTATGCTTACGGGCACAGTAGTAAAAGGCAAAGGCCTTGGCAAACAAATAGATTTTCCAACTGCGAATTTACATATTGAAGAGCCCTATAAGCTCATCCCAAAACATGGTGTTTATATTGTGAAATCAACGATTGATAGTCAAACAATATTCGGCATGATGAATATTGGCACGAATCCAACGGTTGATGGAATTAAGGAAAGTATAGAAACTCACTTCTTTAATTTCGGCAAGGATCTTTACGATCAAAAAATTCGAATTGATTTATTGCATCGCATCCGTGACGAACAAAAATTCGAATCGGTTAATGCCTTAAAAGCACAGCTCCAAAAAGACAAACAAACGGCACTTCATTATATAGCATCACATCATGCTTAATAATTTTTTATTTAAACATATAGACAATTCGGCGCTTATAGTATTTAGAATTATTTTCGGCCTGTTATGTTTTCTGGAATCGGTAGGCGCCATTTTTACAGGTTGGGTAAAGCGTACGCTTATTGATCCTGAATTCACCTTTTCTTTTATTGGCTTAGAATGGCTGCAGCCACTTCCCGGGAATTGGATGTATGCGTATTACGCCATTATGGGAATCTTTGGTCTTTTTGTAATGATTGGTTATAAATATAGGTTTAGTATCATCGCATTTACTGTCATGTGGACTGCAACTTACCTTTTGCAAAAGGCAGCCTACAATAATCATTACTATTTGTTAATACTGTTAAGTAGTATTATGGTTTTTCAACCTGCAAATCGTTATTTATCTGTGGATGCAAAACAGAAACCACACATAAAAAGCAACGCTATGCCGCAATGGTGTAGCATGGTATTTATTTTGCAAATGTTTATTGTTTATACCTATGCTTCGGTTGCAAAAATATATCCTGATTGGTTGGACACAACAGTTATGGAGTTATTATTGAAAAGTAAACAACATTATCTTATAGTTGGTGAGTTGCTTCAACAAAAAGGATTACATTATATTTTAGCCTATGGCGGAATTTTGTTTGATGGGCTTATTATTCCGCTCTTACTTTTTAAACGGACTAGAAAATGGGCTTTTGTCGTGTCGATTTTCTTTCATTTGTTTAATTCATTCATCTTTCAAGTAGGCGTTTTTCCGTATTTGTCTTTAGCGTTTTCATTGTTCTTTTTTGAACCTAAAACCATTCAACAATTATTTTTAAAAAAGAAAACATTTTATAGCAAAGCTGAAGTTATTGTGCCTAATCATCAAAAACCATTTGTTATTGCAATGGTGATTTATTTCAGTATCCAAGTGTTACTTCCATTGAGGCATTATGTCATTAAAGACAGTGTGCTTTGGACAGAAGAAGGCCACCGTTTATCATGGCGTATGATGTTACGTACTAAAAGTGCAGCCACAAGTTATAAAGTTGTAAATAATAGTAATGATGAAGCTTTTACCGTTAATTTGGACAATTATTTATCGCCTAAACAAAAACGGATAGCAAGTACAAAACCCGATGTGATGTGGCAATTTGCACAACACTTAAAACAACATTTTAAAGCGCAAGGGCAAGACGTTTCGGTATATGTGAGCAGCCGATTAAGTATTAACGGTAAGGCTTATAAACCGTTTACAAATGATGAGGTTGATTTGGCCAATGTAGAATGGCATGCATTAAAACATAGCGATTGGATTTTACCTTCCAAACACCATTAAATATCTTTGTAATTCCGTAAATTTGTCGCTTAATTTTTTATTCATGTTACAAGTACCTTTTATTAGAGAACATAAAGATTTGATTGTTGAGCGTTTGACAAAACGAAATATGGATGCAAAAGGCATGATAGAACAAGTCATTGCTTTTGATGAAGACCGAAGAGGTTTACAAACCGAATTAGATAATACTTTAGCCGAATCTAATACATTATCCAAAGAAATAGGGAACTTATATAAATCTGGAGAAGCCCAAAAGGCTAACGCTTTAAAGGAGAGAACGAGCCAGTTAAAAGATACTTCAAAAGATTTAATCGAAAAGTTAAATGCAAAAGTTGAGAGCTTAAACGAGTTATTGTATAAAATCCCAAACGTTCCAAACGCTATTGTTCCAGTAGGAAATACCGATGAGGATAATGAAGAAACATTTAGAGAAGGCGATATTCCGGTGTTACATGAAGGGGCATTACCACATTGGGAACTGGCAAAAAAGTATGACATTATAGATTTTGAGCTTGGTAACAAAATTACAGGCGCAGGATTTCCGGTGTATAAAGGAAAAGGGGCCAAATTGCAACGTGCTTTAATCACTTACTTTCTTGATAAAAATACAGATGCTGGCTATACCGAATATCAGCTACCACATTTGGTCAATGAAGCATCAGGATTTGGTACGGGACAATTACCAGATAAAGAAGGGCAAATGTACCATGTAACAGAAGATAATTTGTATTTAATCCCAACAGCTGAAGTGCCTGGCACCAATATTTTTAGAGATGTGGTGCTCAACGAAAGCGATTTGCCAATAGGCATTACAGGATATACGCCTTGTTTTCGTCGTGAAGCGGGTAGTTATGGCGCACATGTAAGAGGTTTAAACCGGTTACATCAATTTGACAAGGTAGAAATATTACGTATAGAACATCCAAGTCGTTCTTATCAAGCATTAGACGAAATGGTAGATCACGTAAAAGGCATTTTGCAAGAATTAAAATTGCCTTACCGTATTTTAAGATTATGTGGTGGCGATTTAGGATTCACATCGGCATTGACCTATGATTTTGAAGTTTTCTCTACAGCACAAGATCGCTGGCTGGAAATATCTTCGGTGTCTAACTTTGAAACCTTCCAGGCCAACCGATTAAAATTGCGTTTTAAAAATGCTGAAGGCAAAAACGAATTAGCACATACACTAAACGGAAGTTCTTTGGCCTTGCCCAGAGTATTGGCCGGAATTTTAGAAAATTATCAAACTAAAGATGGTATTGTTATCCCAGATGTATTACAAAAATATACGGGTTTTAAGATCATTAATTAATAAGATCACATTTCAGGTAAAAAGTAAAAATCCTACGAAAATTGTGGTATTTTCTTGTTTTTGTCGACGAAATACATAAATCGCATGCCGTTTAACGATTTTTTATATTTTTCCTTTGTTTGTTGAGAAAATAGTTTGAATTTAGAATTCCTAAATAAACTTAACCTAATTAACCATGAAAAACTTTAAACGTATTTTACTTCTAATTGCTTTAGTTGTAATTGCTAATAAAGTTTTGTCTTCAGATTTCGATGTATTCAAATCTGAAAGTAAAACGACCGCAGTAATTGCAAACAGATAAAAGAGATTTCGTTAAGAAATGTCCCGATCGAGTAATTGAATCATTTTTAAATTGACAATGGTTAATAGCACATTTATTTTGGTTGGTAAATGCCCGAATTTTATTCGGGCATTTTTTTATAATAATATTTGCATTTTCTCGCAATCACATTTCCTATATTTACACAAAGCGAACTTATGAGATTCCTTATTGTTTTATGTATATTAATGAGCGCTACTATGTTTTCGCAAGAAGATATCTTGGCAAAGCAATACCTTAAGGAAGGTGAGTTTGAAAAAGCGTTGACCTTATTTCAAACGCTGCACACAAAAAACCCTGGTAATATTAGTTATTTGATTCAGTTGGTGAAAACACATCAGCAATTAGAACAATACGATGAGGCCGAGTCGCTATTACTAAAACAGCTTGAACGTATTAATTATCCGTCGCTACTCGTAGAATTAGGTTATAATTATCAGCTTAAAAACAATATCGATCTTGCAAATAATTATTATAATCAGGCGATTTCCAGTTTAGATATAAATGCGAATTATGTTTTTATTGTCGCCCAAAGTTTTGTACAACACTCCTTATTAGATCAAGCAATTATTTCCTACGAAAAGGCTAAAACGCTTTTGCCAGAGAAAAATTTTGATATGCAACTGGCGCAAATTTATGGCGAACAAGGCGATATTGAAAAAATGTTTACGAGCTATATCAATTTCACACAATTTAATATCTCGTACATAAATAATGTTAAGCGGTCTATTAATGATTTTATTAGTGAAAACAGTACAAATGAAAATAACATCATCTTCCGAAAAATTTTATTGAAAAAAATCCAACATGAACCAGATTTACTGTGGAATGAATTGTTGAGCTGGTTATTTATACAACAAAAGGATTTTAAAAAAGCCTTTGTGCAAGAAAAGGCTATTTTTAAGAGGCAACCAGAAAGTCTCAACAGAATTGAAGCATTGGCACTAATTGCGGTTAACGAAGATGATTTTCAAATGGCCAAAGAAATCTTTAATTTTTTAATTGAAACGGCACAAGATCTCGACACAAAGTTGGAGGCGCATTATAACCTGCTTCAAGTAGAAACGATATTAAGTCCAAAAGAAAATTATGGTCTTATAAAAGATGAATATTTAGGTTTATTCGACACCTATGGTAAATTCGCGCAGACCCTAAACTTGCAAATCGCTTATGCACACTTTTTAGCATTCTATCTGGACGACACCAGGACAGCAACGTCATTTTTAAAGGAATCACTGGACTTACCTTTAACAACGTTCCAAGATGCACAGATTAAATTAGAACTCGGCGATATTTTGGTACTACAGGAAAAATTTAACGAGGCCCTAATTTATTATACACAAATACAACGTAATTTAAAGAACAGCACCATTTCGCAAGAGGCACGTTTTAAGGTAGCAAAAACAAGTTACTACAAAGGCGACTTTCAATGGGCGGAATCACAACTCAAAATCCTAAAAGCTTCGACCTCACAACTCATAGCCAATGATGCATTAGATTTAAAATTACTCATTTCAGATAATAAATATGATGACTCACTACAAACGGCATTAAAGCTTTATGCTAAAGCCGATCTGTTCGCCTTTCAAAACAAAACAGACGATGCGATTACGTTGTTGGACAAAATTTTAAATGAACACAAAACCGAAACCATAGTGGCGCAAGCTCTTTTTAAGCAAGCACAATTGTTTGAAAGCCAACAGCAATTTGTAAAAGCTGAAACCAATTACAACGCGATTATAGCAAACTACCGTGAAGGGATATTAGCAGACGATGCCTACTTTGCATTGGCAGAATTGTATGTAAATCATTTGGCACAACCAGAAAAGGCAAAAACCTTATACGAGCAAATTATTTTTAATCACGCCGATAGTATTTACTTTGTAGATGCTAGAAAAAAATACAGAGCCTTACGTGGCGATGCGATAAATTAAATTCCTTACGTGACAATAGCAGAAACACAACGATTAATTATTACAAAAATAACACTTGAAGATGCTCCTTTTTTTGTCGAGCTTATGAACACACCACATTGGTTAAAATATATTGGTGACCGAAACATAAAAACGGTACAAGACGCCGAAGAAAATCTTAAAAAAGGCATTTTAAAAAGTTATAAGGAACATGGCTATGGCTTTTATAAATTGCTTCTAAAAGAGGAAAATAATAAAACCATTGGTGTTGCAGGACTTATAAAGCGTAAGGAATTGGAGGATACAGATATTGGTTTTGGTTTTCTCCCAGAGTATGAAGGGAAAGGTTTTGGTTTCGAAGCATCTGTCGAGATTATGAAACTTGCAGAACACACTTTTAAACTTAAACGTGTTTTAGCAATAACAAACCCAACGAATAAAAACTCCATTAAATTATTGGAAAAGTTAGGTCTAACTTATCAAAAAGCAATAAATCCTTTTGAAGAAGAAAAAGAACTCCTGTTATTTGCAAAAAAGTTTTAATTAACTTGTCATTCCTGTGATTTTATGCTGAACTTGTTTCAGTAAGGCAGGAATCCATTAATTTACACAAGCAAAAGACTTATGATAATTTATAACGTTACCATAAATATAGACGAAAGCATCCACAACGAATGGCTTATCTGGATAAAAGAACATATTCCACAAGTATTGGCAACTGGAAAATTTTCTGAAGCAAAACTCACCAAAGTTTTAGTTAGTGGCGAAGAAGGTGTTACCTATTCTGTACAATACAGAGCGAAATCACGAGAAGATCTTGATAATTATTATAAACACGATGCCGAAAGATTAAGAGGCGACGGTATGGCAAAGTTCGCCGATAAGATGCTAGCTTTTAGAACCGAACTCGAAATTATTGATGAGTATTCAGTAACACTTAAATAATTATTGTCATTCATGCAGAGGAGGTATTACATTTTAAGTATATTTAATATAACACATAAACAATCGTGTATTCGTGGCTAATCAACACCAAGTAAAAGCAAAAAAATATTTAGGACAGCATTTTTTAAACGATGAAGATATCGCAAAAAAAATAGCAGATACACTCGTTTTAAAAGGATACTCGAATGTGCTTGAGATTGGCCCTGGCATGGGTGTGTTAACCAAGTATTTATTGCAAAAGGACATTACAACCTACGTTATTGAGATTGATACAGAATCGGTTGACTATCTAAAAAACAACTATTTAAACCTTGCCCCAAGAATTATAGAAAAAGACTTTTTAAAATATGACTTAAATGAAGTATTTAAAGGAGAATCGTTCGGGATAATAGGGAACTTCCCTTATAATATTTCAACACAAATTGTTTTTAAAACATTAGAAATGCGCGATCAAATCCCAGAATTTTCGGGCATGTTTCAAAAGGAAGTCGCGCAACGCATCTGTTCATCAGAAGGCAGTAAAGTTTATGGCATCCTTTCGGTTTTAACGCAAGCGTTTTATGATGCCGAGTATTTATTTACTGTGCCGCCACAAGTATTCAATCCACCACCAAAAGTAGATTCCGGTGTTTTAAGACTCACCAGAAAAGAGAATTTCGACTTGCCTTGCGATGAAAAATTATTTTTTAAAGTGGTTAAAACAGCCTTTCAGCAACGGCGAAAAACGCTTCGGAACAGCTTAAAAACACTCAATTTAAGTGATAATTTAAGAGAAGATGTTATATTTGGCAAACGACCCGAACAATTAAGTGTTTCAGAGTTTATTAAGCTCACTACTTTAATTGAAAAGGACACGAAGTAGAAATTACTAACATCATCAATTTCAAAATGGTCACCTTGAGCGCAGTCGAAAAGTATTTTGAAATCAGTAAAATTTGTGGAAAAAAATATCAAAAATATCAAATTTCAAATAAGTGATGAACTTATTGAAAAAGTAGAACATTTAATAGATTCAAGGAACGATGTAAAGACTCTTGAATTATTAGGTGAATTCCATCATGCCGATATTGCCGATATTTTAGAAGAACTCAATTTCGAGCAGGCCACATACATCATTAAACTTTTGGATAGCGAGTTAACTTCAGAAGTTTTAATGGAACTTGATGAGGATGATCGTGAAAAAATTCTTAATAACCTTTCGGCTAAAGAAATTGCCGAAGAAATAGAAGAACTTGACACCGATGATGCAGCCGATATTATTTCGGAACTATCTGAAGAACGTCAAGAACATGTTATTGCCCATATTGAGGATGATGAGCATGCCGCCGATATACAGGAATTATTAGCTTATCATGAAGATACGGCAGGTGGGCTTATGGCTAAAGAGCTTGTAAAAGTTAATGAAAACTGGACGGTCACACAATGTGTACGTGAAATGCGAGAACAAGCAGCCGAAGTTACTAGGGTACATTCCATTTATGTCGTTGACGATGATGACAAGCTTTTAGGGCGTTTGTCGTTAAAAGATCTTTTGGTAGCTAATACAAGAGGAAATATTAAAGAAATTTTTATTCCAAAAGTAGATTATGCTTTAGTTACAGATGATGTAGAGGATGTCGCCAAAGTGATGCAAAAATATGACTTGGAAGCGATTCCTGTAGTTGACGAGAATCAAATTCTTTTAGGCAGAATTACCATTGATGATATTGTAGATGTTATAAAGGAAGAAGCCGAAAAAGATTATCAGTTAGCCGCCGGTATTACACAAGATGTCGAAGCCGATGATAGTATTTTTGAATTAACGCGAGCACGCTTACCATGGTTATTTTTAGGATTGATAGGCGGTGTTGGAGCAGCATACATCATGGGCGGATTTGAAGACATGCTAAAAGATCATGCTATCTTATTCTTTTTCACACCATTAATTGCGGCAATGGCTGGGAATGTTGGTGTGCAATCCAGTGCTATTATAGTACAAGGTCTGGCAAACAACGACGTAAAGGGCAGTGTTAATAATCGCTTGTTTAAGGAAATGCTTCTGGCGGCGCTAAACGGTATTATTCTCGCCATTGTTCTATTGTTCTTTGTTTGGGCTTATAAAAATGATTTTTCTACAGCTTTGGCAATTTCCGTATCATTGGTAATTGTCATTATTGTTGCCGGACTTATCGGCACATTTATTCCACTATTTCTAGACAAAAGAGGCATCGATCCAGCGATTGCTACAGGCCCATTTATAACCACAAGCAACGATATTTTCGGAATCCTTATTTATTTTTGGATTGCCAAAATGATTTTAGGAATTTAATGTTTGGGCGCCCGCCTGCCTGCCGGTAGGCAAGTTTCCTTTCAGGTCGCGCTTTCCCTTATATCTTTTCTTTTTTTCTGATTGAGCGCAGTCAAAATGTCTTCAACAAAAAAAAGGATGCCACTACAAATGTGAAACATTCACGATTTCATTAATTTGAATTATTGACCAATGAGTAATCGTTAACATATAACTTCGTAATTTTACACTATGAATGCAATACACATTAAAAACAAACTATCAAGCTTTACTGCAAATTGGCATCCACATCAAATTGCTGTGGTAGATGATATGCAAGTCCTTTTGGCCAAAATAAAAGGTGAATTTGTTTGGCATGCCCATGAAGATGAAGACGAATTATTTCAGGTAATCAAGGGCACATTATATATGCAGTTTAGAGACCGAACCGAAATTGTAAACGAAGGAGAAATCATAGTCATTCCAAAAGGGGTAGAGCATAATCCTTTAACAAAAAATGATGAGGAAGTTCATGTCTTGCTTTTCGAAAAACGATCAACAGCACATACTGGGAATGTAAAGCACGAAAAAACACAAACAAACTATCCAAAAATATGACTTTGGTCATGCTGAACTTGCTTCAGTATCTCATAATATCTACATTTGAATTTAATAAATATTATATAGAACATAGGCCAAGAGTGATCAAACTATGAAAATCCTTCATCTCAATACAAACCATCCACTACTCATAGATCAACTCAACGATTTAGGATTTACAAATCATGAAGATTATACAGCTTCAAAAGAAATTATCGAATCTAAAATCAAAGATTACGATGGCATTATTATTAGAAGCCGATTTGCCATTGACAAACAATTTTTAGATAAAGCAAAAAGCCTAAAATTCATAGGTCGTGTTGGCGCAGGACTGGAAAACATTGATTGTGATTATGCCCAACAAAAAGGAATAACGTTAATCGCAGCACCAGAAGGCAACAGAAACGCCGTTGCAGAACATACTTTGGGCATGTTACTGTCATTATTAAACAAAATGAATAAAGGCGACCACGAGGTAAGACATGGCAAATGGTTGCGCAAAGATAATCGGGGCGTCGAACTTGACGGTAAAACGGTTGGCATTATTGGCTATGGAAATATGGGCAAGGCATTCGCTAAAAAACTTCGTGGTTTTGATGTTGAGGTTATTTGTTATGATATTAAAGATGAGGTCGACGATAAAAATTGTAAACAAGTATCACTTAAAGAATTTCAAGAAAGGGTAGATGTGGTTAGTTTGCACACGCCACAAACACCATTAACATCCAATATGATTAATGCAGATTTTATTAATCAGTTTAAAAAACCGTTTTGGTTTATAAATACAGCAAGAGGTAAGAGTGTTGTGACCAAAGATTTGGTTGAAGCTCTGCAAAACGGTAAAATTCTTGGCGCAGGATTGGATGTTTTAGAATATGAAAAAACATCGTTTGAAGATATGTTTAAGTCGGATACCGGTTCGAGCGCAGTCGAGAACTTACCAAAGGGTTTCCAATATTTAATCAAAGCTAATAATGTTGTTTTGTCACCTCATGTAGCAGGCTGGACTGTTGAATCAAAAATTAAACTAGCACAAACCATAGTCGATAAAATTAAAGCGCTTGTCATTTCGAAATGAGTAAAACGATTGAGAAATCACATTATTTTTGAATAGCAATATGAGATTTCTCACTTTCGTTCGAAATGACAAATCAATATTCCTTGATTAAATGATTCAAACTGACATGAGTTTATTTTATTAACTTTCATGCATGAAAAAAACTATTCTTGTTTTTAGTGCATTAATCGTCGCCTTACTAGTTTTATTTCAGTTGAGTAAATACACACTTATTTCTGGGAATTTAAACATTGAAATTATAATAGGAATCATCGCTGTTATATTTTTTTTCATTGGTGTTTATATGAATAAAAAGAGTCTGTACGTAAACGCATCAACTTTAAAAGAAATCGATCACAAAAAAATTTAAGCACTGGACATTAGTAAGCGAGAATATGAAGTTTTGCAGCATATCGCTTCAGGGCTATCAAACAAAGAAATCGCCGAAAAACTATTCTTATCAGAAAGCACCATAAAAACCCACGTTTCAAATTTGCTTCTAAAATTAGATGTAAAACGGCGTACGCAAGCCATTCAAATTGCAAAAGCCATTAATATTTTATAGCTTTAGAACTTAAGGGCTAGGCGATTGGTACTTTAGTATGAGTTCTTTTTTTCAATTTACGTGTAGTTTTGTTAGAAACAGTTAAACAAAAAATATAAACAAATGAAATTAGGTGCATTTTCGGTAAGTCTTAGTGTCAAGGATATTAATGCTTCAAAAGTATTTTATGAAAACCTTGGGTTTGAAGTTTTCGCTGGCAGTATTGAGATGAACTATCTCATCATGAAAAATGGAAATTCTTTAATTGGATTATTTCAAGGCATGTTCGAGAATAATATTTTAACCTTTAATCCAGGTTGGGATGAAAGCGCCGATACACTAAAATCCTTTACCGATGTTCGGGAAATTCAACAACATCTTAAATCTAAAGCGGTTAAGCTAGAAACCGAGGCAGACGAGACAACTTCAGGGCCTGCAAGTTTTGTTGTAATCGATCCTGACGGGAATACGATTCTAATCGATCAACACATTTAAAACCATAAAAGCATGAAAAACACAATTAAAAAATTCGGTATTAGGGCTGCTTTAGTTGGCGGGCTTATTTTTATGGGAAGTCATTTTATCGATTGGAATATGGGCTTTGACCTACTAGAAGTTTTCGGTTATGTGTCTATTCTAGCATCTTTATCTTTTGTTTTTTTCGGGATAAAGCATTTTCGGGACAAGGTAAATGGTGGATTAATTACGTTTAAAAAGGCTTTGCTTATTGGTTTGGCTATTTCGACAATTGCAGGTTTGGCAATCGGTATTTTGGATATTATCTATATAACCATTATCAACCCAAATTTTCCAAGTGAATACTTGCATTTTACTTTAGAAGGAATGAAAAACACCTTATCGCCGGAACAGTTTGCAATAGAAAAGATAGCATTAGAAGAGCAGATGAAACTTTTTGAAATCCCAGGATTATCTGGCTTATTTATGTTCGTCCTCGTATTTATTATCGGAATAATTATATCTTTAATTTCATCATTGATATTACAACGTAAAAACTAAATTTATGCAATATGTAGCCACATCACCAGAAGATTATATCAGCCAACTTCCTGAAGATAGAAATGTCCCTATTTCAAAATTACGTAAGGTTATTTTAGGTAACCCTCCAAAAGGCTTTGAAGAAACCATGGGTTATGGCATGATTGGTTATGTCGTTCCGCATACAATCTATCCAGATGGTTATCATTGTGATCCAAAATTACCTTTACCATTTATGAGTATTGCATCGCAAAAGCATTTTGTGGCAGTTTATCACATGGGCGTTTATGCAAAAAAAGAACTGTTGGATTGGTTTACTTCGGAATATCCTAAATATAGCAATCGTAAGCTCGACATGGGAAAAAGTTGTATGCGCTTTAAAAAAATGGATGAGATTCCTTATGAGTTAATCGGGGAATTAGCGGCTAAAATGTCGGCTGAGGAATGGATAGATATTTATGAGGCTAATATTAAAAAGAAATAAATTTAGAAGATCACTAACTTGCCTGTCGGCAGACAGGTTTGTGGCAAAAAAATAAAAAAAGATAAATTTCAATGAAAAAAAGAGTAACAGGATTGGGTGGATTTTTCTTTAAAACAAAAGATCCCGATAAATTAAAAGCATGGTATGGCAAACACCTCGGAATTCCGGTAGATGCTTATGGATGGTCTTTTAAATGGAAGGACAATAATGGTAGCGATTGCATTACACAATGGTCGCCTTTTAAGGAGGACACAAACTATTTCGAACCAAGTGAAAAGCAATTCATGCAGAACTTTAGAGTAGAAAATTTACATGAGTTGTTGGCAGCGTTAAAGGAAGAAGGTGTTACTATTTTTGGTGAAGTAGAAGAGTATGATTATGGAAAGTTTGGTTGGATCTTAGATCCCGAAGGGAACAAGATTGAACTTTGGGAGCCTGTTGATAGCGCTTTTTTGTAAGTTAGGAAGGTAAATTAGTCATCATGGAAAAAGTTAGATTAAAATAAGTATTGTCCAATAAAAACAGCCTGTTATACAAAAGATCGAGTATATAAAGGAATCGAGTGTTTTTCATACTTTTTTTATCCAATATGTTTTCATTTGGTTACAATCAAGTCTTTATTTTTTCAGCGAAGTGCTCTTTTATCTTTAGCCGGACAGTCTTGGGCTAAAATTTTAAAAAACTAAACCGATACATTTTTTTCTTACCTTTAGTGGTCTAACTAAAAACACATAAACATGTCTGACGATAAAAATTTACGCGACGACCTAGATGATATGCTAGGCGACGCAAAAGAAGGTGCAAAAAAGGCAGCAGGTAAGGCAGAGGAATTTGCCCAGGAAGCCAAAGAAAGTGCCAAAGAATTTGCTAAAGAAGCTAAAGAAACGTTTAATAATGCTTCTGTTGAGAATAAAAAAGTGCTCACGGGAATACTAGCCATCATATTAGGTTGGCTAGGTGTCCATAAATTTATTTTAGGCTATAATAAAGAAGGTGTTATTTTATTGGTGTTGGGTTTACTCGGCTTTTTTACCTGTGGAATAACCTCATCAATTTCCGGAATAGTAGGAATAATAGAAGGGATTATTTATCTCACAAAGTCTGACGAAGAATTCTATAACACGTATCAAGTAGGTAAGAAGCCTTGGTTTTAATGGAGAAATAATAAAAAAGTCAAAAAAAACATGATTTGGCTTTTTTACTTAAATTTATAATCGTAATATTGCAATATAAAGATAATAAATTATGGGAACTACAAAAGCGCAAATATTTTCAGAACGACAAAATGAATTGGCAATTGCCTTTAAAGTATTAGGGCATCCAGCTAGGGTTGCTATATTAGAATATGTCAGTCGTCAAAACGCCTGCATATGTAATGATTTGGTTGAAGAAATTGGATTAGCGCAGGCCACAATTTCTCAACATTTAAAGGAATTAAAAAGTATTGGATTGCTCAACGGGGAAGTAGAAGGTAAGCGTATGTGCTATGACATAAATCTAGAAAAATGGACAAAATTACAAAAGGAATTAAATACATTTTTTAATACAACAAAATCAAATTGTTGTTAAATAATAATAACCTAAAATATTAATGATCATGAAAAGATTTAACAAAAAAACAAATGGAAACATGCGATCAAATTTAGAAATAAATCAAAATTATAAATGCGAAAAATGTTGTAACAACAATGTGGATTTTACAATGGGATATTTCGAGTCTATGGTTTTAAGCAGATAATTAGTAAATAGAATAATATTATCAAACTCATTTAATACAAAATTTTAAAATACAAAAAGATGAACACACAAGAATTATTTAAGATTTTAAAAGAACATCAAGACAAAGCATTGTTGTTCGAATATGCACCGAACTTATTTGTAGGTGCAAATTATCACATTACCGAAGTGAAGCATACATCAATCGACTCGGTAGATTGCGGAGCAAAAACGGATGCCTGGAAAGAAACTGTGATTCAGTTATGGGAAAGTCCAAGCGAATTAGGCAAAAGAGATTATATGAAAGTCAACAAGGCACTAGAGATTTTTGAACGCGTTGGCAGTATGAAACCTTATGTTTTAGAAGCCGAAGTGAAATTTGAATACAGCAACGCTACCTTTAATACAGCACAACTATTTGTTAACGATTTCGAAATACGCGATGACAATTTAATTATTAAGTTAGCGGTCGAAAAAACAGATTGCAAAGCTAAAAGTGTATGTTGTGCACCAGAAGAGTTAGCCGCAGTTGCCAAAGAAGAACTTGCTTGCTCTCCTGCTGATAATTGTTGTTAATTGATGAATGCAATTTTAACAAGACCATTAATTAAAACCGATAGGATTTCGGTTTCAAAAATATATGCGGATGGTATTGCTACCGGAATAGCCACTTTTGAAACCGAAATTCCTGATTGGGAAGCGTGGAGCAATAAACATATTGCTACTTGTAGAATTGTAGCCGAAAAAGAGAATCAAGTTGTTGGCTTTGCGGGATTAGCACAAGTTTCCAAACGTTATGTTTATAGAGGTGTAGCAGAGGTTACAGTCTATGTACATAAAGATTATAAACAACAGCACATAGGAGAAATATTGTTAAGACAACTTATAAAGGAAAGTGAAGCGGAAGGATTCTGGACTATACAAGCTGGTATTTTTTCTGAAAATATAGCAAGTATAGAGTTGCACAAAAAATGCGGATTTAGAGTTGTTGGTGTAAGAGAAAAAATAGGACAGCGTCATGGAAAATGGCACGATAATCATTTCCTTGAAAGACGAAGTAAAATAATTTAGTTGTCTGGTCGAGCGTGTCACATTGAGCGTGGTCAAAATGCAGTTATATCTAAATAAAAATTAAAATTTAATAAACATTCGTGAATTCGTGGCAAAAAAAATAAAAAATGTATTGGTGCTCTGCACAGGAAACTCCTGCCGCAGCCAAATGGCACATGGCTATTTAAAACAATACGCTAAAGAGAAAGCTAACATTTATAGCGCAGGTATCGAAACCCACGGATTAAATCCGGGAGCCGTAGCTATAATGAAAGAAGACGGAATCGATATATCCAACCACACTTCAAATCATGTGGATGAATACACGCATATCAATTTCGATTATATCATAACCGTTTGCGATCATGCCAACGAGAACTGCCCATTTATCCCAAGTAAAAATGCGATACGGTTACATCACAATTTTTTCGATCCTTCCAAAGTTGATGGAACAGAAGATGAAAAACATGCTGCTTTTTTAAAAGCACGACATGAGATTAAAGGTTACTGTAAAGCTTTTTTTGAAGAGTATTTAGACTAACGATCATTATTTTCCATAAACTTGCGTTCCAACTCGGCCTGGAATTCTTCCATCACGGGACGCACCGTGCTTTCTGGTAAGTCAGCTATTTTAATATACATTAAACCATCAACCGCATTATTAAATAAAGGATCCACGTTAAACGCCACAAGCTTTGCATTCTGTTTAATGTACTTTTTAAGGAGTATAGGCAAGCGTAAAGCACCAGGTTCTATTTCGTCAATAATGCGATCAAATTTATTGAGATCGGCTTCCGTAGCATCAAACACAAAATCTTTATCGGCATCCTTTAATTTTACCTTAAATTCTTTTTTAGGATGCACATACTGCGCGATATAAGGATCGTAATAATGGGACTTCATAAACTCGATCATCAACGATTTTGAGAAATTTGAGAACTGATTACTAATGCTAACACCACCTATTAAAAATTTATGTTCCGGGAAACGCAAAGTGGTATGTACGATGCCTTTCCAAAGTAAAAATAAAGGCATCGGTTTTTGTTGATAGTCTTTAATGATGAAAGCACGACCCATCTCTATGGATTGACTCATCATTTTATAAAGTTCCGGTTCAAATCGGAAAAGATCCTGAAGATAAAATCCGTCGATACCATATTTTTCAAAAATCTTGGAACCTAATCCCATACGGTATGCACCTGCTATAATTTTCGCCTCATCGTCCCAAAGAAACATATGATGATAGTAGGTATCGAATTTATCCAGATCAATAGCTTCATTGGTGCCTTCACCAACTTCCCTAAAGGTTATTTCCCGTAAGCGACCAATCTCCTTAATAATATTGGGAAGTTTACTTGCGGGCGCTAAATACACTTCGTAATTCTTGCTTTTTAAAAGTCTGTAATCACTTTCCTTAAGCGTTTCAATTTCCTTAATCATAACCTCTGTATTTATAGGGGTTACAATTTTCTTTGGAATTTTAGGCGTTTTTAATGTGGAAGAAATATTGTCTAATATTTTTGATTTATCTTCAAAAGCATTAGATAACATATAGGTTTTTCGTCTTAAGAATTCTGAAAAATTTTCGAGCGTTGTGTGTTCTTTTTGGTCTTCGACTGAAATAGGTCTTCCTATTCTAACCTTAACGACACGGCGTTTTTGAGTTAAGACTTCTGATGGTAATTTAGCAGTTCTAAACGTATCACTAATTTTTGAAAGTTTATAAAACAACCTGCTGTTTTTAGCGTGAAAATAAATTGGAACCACAGGGACTTCGGCTTTTTGAACCAGTTTCATAGCGGCTTCTTCCCAAGGTTTATCGACTACCAATTTCCCATCCCTGTATGTTGATACTTCGCCTGCTGGAAAAATGCCTAAAGGCTTGCCTTCTCGTAAATGTAGGATAGAGTTTTTAAATCCTGTAATACTAGATTTGATATCCTTTCTGTCTTCAAAAGGATTTACAGGCATAATGTAAGGTTTTAAAGGAGCAATGCGGTGTAAAAGAAAATTCGCAATGATTTTAAAATCGCTACGCTGTTCCAGCATAAGTTTTAGAAGTAAAATTCCGTCAATACCGCCAAGCGGATGGTTAGAAATGGTGATATAAGCACCATCTTTTGGTAAACGTTTTAAATCTTCTTCTGGAATTTCGAATTTAATTTGAAACTCATCTAAAATACCATTTAAAAATTCTAAATCGTGTAAGTGCTTATTCCTATTGTAAACTTTATTTATAGTAGAAATCTTGAGAAGTTTCATAAGAATCCATCCAAAAAAAGTGCCTATAAACCCATATTTATCTACGTTTATTACTTTAGCGACTTCTTTGGCCGATACTAAACCGATATCTTCTTGTTTGGTCATGTTTACAAACCTAATCAATTTTTTTATTAGTGAAACTCTATTTTAAATTCTTCCGACAAAAAGTCTGGTGAATTCAAAAAGATCGTTGAACTAATCCCGCTGCCGTGCTGAACTTGTTTCAGCATCTTGCGGGATCTCATGTTTAACATCTCGAAGCTTGTTTCTTAACATTAACAACTATTGTCCGTTTATTGCCTTGCGGACTTGCTTGAGGATATTTATATCTAGTATTATTTGGTAACTATTTGAACGGTCTTTTGATACAATTGTTTTAATAAAACAATTTTATTTTTCTCTAAACTCTGAATTGATTTTTGGTCGTAATGTCGAATAGTGTAAAGTGAAACATTATCGTGATAAGTTACTTTAAATTTTGCCTTTAAATGCTGAAGTAATTTGTCGAGGTTATTATAAATATTATCCACGCATACCGAAAAGCTAATCGCCGAATTCTGGATCAAATCAACTTTCATTTTATAAGAATGCAATAAGCTAAAAATATGACTGATGTTATCTTCTACAATATAAGAGAAATCTAATGATGACAACGAAATCAAAACTTGGTTTTTCTTCACAATTAAGCAGGGAACTTCAGGCTCTAAAGTTTTGCCCTTGCCAACACAAGTCCCGTGATTTGTGGGATTTAAGAAGGATTTTACGAACAAAGGAATCTCCTTGCGTTGCAGCGGTTGTAAGGTTTTAGGATGAATTACCGAAGCACCATAAAAAGCCAATTCAATAGCTTCGCGATATGATATTTTA
The DNA here is from genome assembly GCA_964195015.1 of uncultured Flavobacteriaceae bacterium. GTDB lineage: Bacteria > Bacteroidota > Bacteroidia > Flavobacteriales > Flavobacteriaceae > CAXMOQ01. Next base: position 19,417 of record CAXMOQ010000003.1, read on the forward strand.
TTTATAAGCTGGGCATTTTCAAAATAACGTGGATCGGCATTTAAAACACCGGGAACATCTTTCCAAATGGTAACATCTTGGGCATTTAAACAATACGCAAAAATTGCTGCCGTATAATCACTGCCTTCTCTGCCAAGTGTGGTTGTAAAGTTATTAGCGTCACTACCTAAAAACCCTTGGGTAATATTTAAAACAGAAGTATCAAAATTTTTGGAAATGAGCTGTTGCGTGGCATCCCAATCTACATTCGACCCTCGGTAGTAGTCATCTGTTTTAATAAACTCGCGAACATCCAACCAATTATTTTTAAGGCCAATGGTATTAAAGTATTCACTTATAATAGTTGTAGAGACCAATTCACCATAGCCTATCACCTGATCGTAAACAAAATTATAATCGGGAGATTTATTACGACCTAAAAAACTGTCTAATTCTTTAAATAAAGAAGAAACTTTGGAGAAAACATCATCATTTTCATTGTCGAATAAATCCAATAAAATAGCATTATGAAATTTTTTAACCTCTTGAAAAGAACTTTGTAATTCTGCTTTATTGTTAAAATAATTTTCCAATACAAGCTCTAATGCATTGGTTGTTTTACCCATAGCAGAAACAACCACTAAAGTCTTTTTGTAGCCAACTTGCTGTAAAACAGAAGCTAAATTTTTTACGCCATTTGCATCTTTAACCGATGCGCCTCCAAATTTAAATACCTGCATCTTATAATTTTGATAAATAATTTTTAATTCCTTGTTCGTTTAAATGTACAACGTCCCAGTCACGCAAAACGTTGGCGCCTTTATTTTCGTAAAAAGTAATGGCTGGTTCGTTCCAATCTAGGACTTCCCAACTTACACGTTTTACACCTAAAGCATTACCATATTTAATAACTTCATCCAAAAGCGCAGTTCCAAGACCTGTGCCTCTCATGTTTCGGCTTACAATTAAATCTTCCAAATGCAACGCTTTTCCTTTCCAAGTGGAATACCGATTATATACTAAAGCAATGCCCTCAATGGTATTATTTACCTTTGCAACAAAACATTTAAAAGCAGCATGTTCTCCAAATCCATCCTTTTGTAAATCGGTTACAGTGACCTCAACAGCATGTTCTTCTTTTTCAAAAACCGCTAGTTCTTTAATCAAGTTAAGTACTTGGGTCATGTCGTTTTTTGATGCCTCGCAAATTGTAAAATTCATAGTTATTAAAAATAATTTCAAATATAGTTCAAAGGGAGTTATTTAACGCTATTAAATTTTTATGCAAACGATTTAGTTGGTAAAAAAATACGATATTTGCACAAATAAATTTAAAGCTTTCATGTCTCAAAAAAACCAAACGCTTGGCGAGTTTATTATTGAAAATCAATCATCGTTTAAATATACTTCTGGCGAACTATCAAGACTAATTAATTCTATTCGGTTAGCAGCAAAAGTTGTAAATCACGAAGTAAATAAAGCTGGATTGGTCGATATTATTGGCGCTGCTGGAGACACCAATATACAAGGCGAAGACCAACAAAAACTGGATGTTTACGCCAACGAAAAGTTTATACAAACACTTACCAATCGAAATATAGTTTGTGGAATTGCCAGTGAAGAGGAAGACGATTTTATATCGATTAATAGTCAGGATGAAAACAACCAAAATAAATATGTTGTTTTAATTGACCCATTAGATGGTTCGTCTAACATTGATGTTAATGTCTCCGTAGGAACCATTTTTTCGGTTTACAGACGGGTTACACCTGTTGGGACGCCAGTAACACTTGAAGATTTTCTGCAAAAAGGAAACCAACAAGTTGCTGCAGGCTATGTTGTTTATGGCACCTCAACCATGTTGGTCTATACAACTGGTCATGGTGTTAACGGGTTCACATTAAATCCAGCTATCGGAACCTTTTACTTGTCACATCCTAACATGCAATTTTCGAAAGATGGTAATATTTATTCGGTTAATGAAGGTAATTATGTTCACTTTCCGCAAGGCGTAAAAGATTATATTAAGTATTGCCAAAAGGAAGAAGGTGATAGACCATATACATCGAGATATATTGGATCGTTAGTATCAGACTTTCATAGAAACATGATTAAAGGAGGTATATATATTTATCCAAATACATCTAAAAACCCAGAGGGGAAATTACGTTTGCTGTACGAATGTAACCCAATGGCATTATTAGCCGAGCAAGCCAATGGAAAAGCGAGTGATGGTTTCACGAATATTTTAGACATCCAACCAACCGAACTACATCAACGTGTGCCTTTTTTATGTGGTAGTAGAAATATGGTCGAAAAAGCTGAAGAGTTTATGCGAAATGCAACTGTTTAGTATTTAGAGTTTAAAAGTATTTTAAATGCGCTAAAGTAAGAGTGTCAAAAATATTCAGGCATAATTATAATTGAACAAATTGTTTTTGCAAAAGGGAATAATTTCCAGTTTGCTGTTAAATAAATAATTATTTGTCAATTAAAACAAGTCTTGATTCTTGGATCTATGGGTGAAACGGTCTTTTTTCTTAAAATCACCTATTCATATTTTTTATTTCATCTCTAAAGGTTTCCAGATCTACACCATAACTCACTAGTGTTAGTGCTTTATCAACAACGTATTTTACATTCTCCGGAGAAAACCCTAATCCAATTCCAATTTTTCTTAAAATTATTTCCTCATGCTCACCTTTTATATGATCTACATATACCATACGTGCTAAATCATATAAGCGCTCTAAACGATGGTCATAAGCTATTGGAGGACTAATAGGGTGCGATTTGTAATCTTTCAATATCTCCTTATATTGAGATTCCGAAATATCTAAATTACGGGCTAACCGGTCTATAAATTTTTTCTCTTCATCAGAAATTTTGCCGTCGTCCATAGCAACTCTTACAATGGCTGCAAAATGATCTTCATTTCGTTTTCTAAAACCTCTATTAAATAAATCTAAAAATGACATAAGTAGTTGTTTTTTCTAATGCAAATATAATATTATTAACGCTTTTCGTAACATAAAAACTGAAATTATAAACCAACAATTATTCTATATTTGCGTAAAATTTTGTTTAGTGAGTAAAACCATTATCGCGCAGACTTTTTTACAGTCTTTGCAACTGCAAAAACTGCAAACTGCTATTGCCAAAAACCAACCTTTCGACGCTTCTCAAGACAAGAGTAGAACATATTTAAAAGGACTTGTTGGCTCGTCTTTTTCTTTTATTATTTCAAATGCTTTTAAACAGGCAGAGGCACCCTTTTTATTGATTTTTAACGATAAAGAAGAAGCGGCGTATTATTTAAATGATTTAGAGCAACTTTTAAACGATAAAGACGTATTATTTTATCCGGGCAGCTACCGAAGACCGTACCAGATTGAAGAGACCGACAACACGAATGTACTCCTTAGAGCCGAAGTTTTAAATCGAATAAATTCAAGAAAGAAACCTGCCATAATAGTAACCTATCCTGATGCGCTTTTCGAAAAAGTGGTAACCAGAAAGGAACTTGAACGTAATACTTTAAAGGTTTCTGTTGGCGACAATTTATCAATCGATTTTGTAAACGAAGTCTTGTTTGAATACCAATTTAAGCGTGTCGATTTTGTGACCGAACCAGGAGAGTTTTCAGTGCGTGGTGGTATTGTCGATGTATTTTCGTTTTCACATGATGAACCTTACAGGATTGAGTTTTTTGGTGATGAGGTTGACAGCATAAGAACTTTTGATGTCGAGACGCAACTCTCAACCGAGCAAATCAAAAAGATAAGCATCATTCCAAATGTTGCCAATAAATTTTTAGAAGAAAGCAGGCAAAGCTTCCTAAAATATATCGCGTCTAAAACTGTGATTTGTACTAAAAATGAAGATTTGTTATTTTCCAGAGTCGATTCGTTTTACAGTAAAGCCGAAGAAGCTTTCGAAACACTATCATCCGATTTAAAACATGGTACTCCAAGTGAGCTGTTTTGTAATTCAGAATTACTAAAAAAACAACTGCTAGATTTTACTTTAGTAGAATTTGGCAGTGTTGCTGTTTTGTCGGGGGCAATCGATACATCTCATAATATTGAATTTCACACCACCCCCCAACCCTCTTTTAATAAACAATTCGACTTATTAATAGAAAATCTAAATGCAAATCACAATAAAGGGTTTACCAATTACATCGCCTGTGTAAGTGAGCAACAAGCTAAACGATTTCATGATATTTTTGAAGATGTCGAGCAAGAGGTGCATTATAAAACGATTGTATTATCCTTATTTCAGGGCTTTGTGGATCATGATAATAAAATGGTGTGTTATACCGATCATCAAATTTTTGAACGCTACCACAAGTTTCATCTTAAAAACGGTTATGCCAAGAAACAAGCCATTACCTTGAAAGAGCTTACCAATCTTGACATTGGCGATTATGTAACCCATATCGATCATGGTATTGGAAGGTTTGGAGGCTTACAAAAAATTGATGTTGAAGGCAAAAAACAAGAAGCGATTAAATTAGTTTATGGTGAGCGTGATATCTTGTATTTAAGCATTCATTCGCTACATAAAATTACCAAGTTTAATGGAAAAGATGGCAAGCCTCCAAAAATCTATAAGCTTGGAAGCAAGGCCTGGAAAACTTTAAAGCAAAAAACTAAGTCCAGAGTTAAAGAGATTGCGTTTAACTTAATTAACCTATATGCTAAGCGGAAACTCGAGAAAGGCTATCGGTACAATCCGGACAGTTATATGCAGCTTGAATTGGAGGCCTCATTTTTATATGAAGACACGCCAGATCAAATCACGGCGACTGCCGATATAAAAACCGACATGGAAAGCGAACGACCGATGGATCGTTTGGTGTGCGGAGATGTTGGCTTCGGAAAAACAGAAGTTGCCATTCGAGCAGCTTTTAAAGCTGTAGATAACGGAAAGCAAGTTGCTATTTTGGTGCCAACTACTATTTTGGCATATCAACATTCAAGAACATTTAGAGAACGCTTGAAAGAATTCCCTGTTACTGTAAGTTATGTCAATCGATTTAGAACGGCTAAAGAAAAGCGAACAACCCTTGAAGGATTGGAAAATGGGAGCGTCGACATTATTATTGGAACACATCAGCTTGTCAATAAAAACGTGAAATTTAAAGATTTAGGCTTGCTTATTGTTGACGAAGAACAGAAGTTTGGCGTTGCTGTAAAGGAAAAGCTAAAGACCATTAAAGACAATGTCGATGTGCTCACATTAACCGCAACGCCAATCCCTAGAACACTTCAGTTTAGCTTGATGGCAGCGCGAGATTTATCAGTCATTACAACACCACCGCCAAATCGTTATCCTATCGAGAGTCATGTTATTCGGTTTAGTGAGGAAACCATCCGCGATGCAGTGAGTTACGAAATTCAGCGTGGCGGTCAAATATTCTTTATTCATAATCGCATTGAAAATATTAAAGAAGTAGCTGGCTTGATTCAGCGTTTAGTACCTGACGCTAAAATTGGGATTGGTCATGGACAACTTGATGGTAAAAAACTCGAACATTTGATGTTGGCTTTTATGAATGGCGAGTTTGATGTTTTAGTGAGCACAACGATTGTAGAAAGTGGACTGGACGTACCTAATGCAAACACCATTTTTATCAATAACGCCAATAATTTCGGATTAAGTGATTTGCACCAAATGCGAGGACGTGTTGGGCGAAGCAATAAAAAAGCATTCTGTTATTTTATCACACCGGAATATTCTGCAATGACAGCCGATGCCAGAAAACGTATTACGGCGCTAGAGCAGTTTACAGCATTAGGAAGCGGTTTTAACATAGCCATGAAAGATCTTGAAATCCGCGGTGCAGGCGATTTACTTGGCGGTGAACAAAGCGGATTCATCAACGAAATAGGTTTTGACACTTATCAGAAAATACTAAATGAAGCTATTGAAGAACTAAAAGAAAATGAATTTGCCGATCTCTATCAAGATACCAACGAAGAAAAAGAGTATGTAAAGGATATAACAATCGACACCGATTTCGAGTTGCTATTCCCAGACGATTACGTAAATAACATTACAGAACGTTTAAACCTTTACACACAACTTAACAATCTAAAAACCGAAGCGGAATTGGAAACCTTCGAATTAGATCTTATGGATAGATTTGGTGAATTACCAACCCAAGTTTCCGATTTATTAAATAGTGTGAGAATAAAATGGATTGCAACAAAACTGGGCTTTGAAAAGATTATCATGAAACACAATAAATTTGTTGGGTATTTTATTGGCGATCAGCAAAGTAAATTTTATCAAAGTGCTCACTTTGCTAAAGTATTACAGTATGTACAATCACATCCAAACGTTTGCAAAATGAAAGAAAAGCAAACCAGAAAAGGATTACGATTATTACTTACTTTTGAAAATATAAAAAACATAGAAATCGCATTAAATGCGATACGGCCAATAATGGCTTGATTCTTGAAAATGAAAAAGAGAGACACTAATTCAAATACAGAATTCTACTAGAAAAAATTTTATGCTGAAAAAATTTATATTCTTAATCGCAATGGCACCAATATTTAGTATGGCGCAACACAGCATTAAAGGGCGTTTTTCTCCAACTGAAGATTTTAAAAATGCCATTTTATATAAAGTCACACCAACAGAATCACTTTATGTTACGCATACAACTATTGATGAAGGAGGAACATTTGAATTAAAATTGGATTCGACAGCAACAAAAGGCATCTACAGATTGGTGTATGCGCTGCCTCAAGATGAATATAATTTTGATATTATTTATAACGCAAAAGAAGATATAGAACTTACGTTTAATATCGAAACAGGTGTCGATTATCAAGTATCTAGTGAAAACAAACTTATCACGTCTTACACGACTAATATGTCGTTATTAAGTGAGCGTATAGGCGATTTTTACAGACAGCAAAGTACAGATTCTTTAGCTTTGGCCTTGCTTTTTAATGCGCAGGGTGAAACACAATCTGATTTTGAAAAGGCAGCAACAGAAACCATTGCCCTGCATTTTATTAAAGCCAACAAACCTTATCTTCCTGAAAATTTTGAAGATATAAAAACCTATAGCAACAATTTAAAGGTTCACTATTTCGATCATGTCAATTTTAATAGCAAAACACTACAAAGTTCGAATTTTTTAATCGAACGTGTGCTTAATTATCTTTTTGGGATGGCTTCGGAAAACGATGATGAAACAACAACATATAAAAAGAATGTAGATGAAATATGTGTTGCCATGAAGGATGCTAATTCCACAATAAAATCTAATTTATTAGAAGTGTTATGGCAGCAAATGGTTGATGCTGGTTTTGAAACGGTAGCCAATTATATTGCGGACACTTATTTAATTACCTTGGCAAAATCTTTAAATGATGAAGAATTAGCAAACGGATTAACTTTATTTAAAAGTTTAGCCGTAGGGAACAAGGCACCAGATTTCTCTCTGGATGTTGAAAGCAATGAAAATAAAACGCCTAAAAAATTAAGTGATTTAAATTCTGCCGAACAATATGTTATTGTATTTTGGAGTAGTGATTGTTCTCACTGTTTGAAAGAAATTCCAGAGTTGCAAGCCTATAATAAGGCTTTAGAGAAAGGTAAGTTACAAATTATTGCCATAGGACTGGAAGACGAGCCGTACCTATGGAGAACAGAAACTTTTAAGTACCCAGAATTTATTCATGTACTCGGATTGGGAAAATGGGATAATGATATAGGAAACCGGTATAATGTGACCTCTACGCCAACCTATTATGTCCTAGACAAGGACAAAAATATTATTGCCAAACCTTACGATTTTGAGGCTTTGAAGAAGTTTATGACTCAAGAATAGGAGATGTCACTTCTAGTGATTCCGATTTATCGGAATTGTATCGAGAAGTAATTGTATCTAGTAATTGTCATTCCAAACAAAGCTTGCATTCAACTTGATTGAGTGATACGGAAGCTATTCTTAATTTAACTTCAATTCTTTAGATTCCTATTTTCGCTAATAGAAGTTGAGATATAATTCATGAGGATCCCCCTTTTGTGTGAATTAGAAGTGATAAAAAGCGTTTTCTAAATGTTCAATATCGAAACCTTTGCCTTGTTTTACAATAGCGATAATATCAAACCTGACTTCGACGTCTAAATTATTTACAGTCACATATTCATCAACGGCATTAACTAGACGTTGAATCTGTTTTGGTTTTACAAAATCCTGCGGATTTCCAAAATCGACTGTCGATCTGGTTTTAACTTCAACAATAGCAAGCGTGTTTTCTTTTTTGGCAATAATATCGACTTCCGCTTTTTGAAAACGATAGTTACGTTCCACAATCTCATAACTATGTTGGAGTAGATAATCTATGGCAAGCTGTTCGCCTTTTTTACCAAGTTCGTTGTGCTGTGCCATGAATTCCCGCGAAAGTGGGAATCTCATCCAACTTTCTGTTTAACTTCCTGCGAAAGCAGGAATCTCATTAATTATATTCCAATCTTTTTAAGTATCTGTATACAGTCAAAAAAAATCAAAGAAAATTCTAAACTCCAATTTATACATCGTTAAATAGTTGAATTTGGTGCTTTTATATTGAGATTTTAATAACTTATTCTTCAAAAACAACTGTAGACAAATCCTTCCCTGCATTCATCTCAACAGTTCTACCTAATATCATTGCCCGATTATCCTTTTCATGTCCAGCAGGCATATTAAAGGCTATTGGAAAATCGTATTCCGAAAGCGCATCTAAAATAAGTTGTTCAACCGAAGCGCCCCAAGGCGTTGTGTTTTTCCTTACCTTACTAATATTACCAACAATAACTCCTTTGCAATTATCAAAATAACCGGCACGTTTTAGGCTTTGTAACATACGGTCGATATGATAAGCGTACTCTGTAATTTCTTCAAAAAACAAAACCTTTCCAGCAGTATCAATACTGGTTTCAGAGCCTAGCATGGTATGTAATAGAGTAAGATTTCCGCCAACCAACTGCCCTGAACCCTTACCTGTTTTATTGTATTTAGAGCCTTTTATGGTATAAGATAAAGGTACACCAAAAATAGCATCTTTAAAGGTGGAAACCGATGCTTGGATGTCTTGTAAATCATCAGTCAAACTTGTGCACATTAAAGCGTGAATAGATTCGCTTCCTAAATTATTCAGTTGGTTGTGAATGGCAGTAATATCGGAATATCCAATAATCCATTTTGGATGTTCTTTATATTTTGTGTAATCCAACTTATCCAAAATGCGCACTGTTCCATAGCCACCACGCGCGCACCAAATAGCTTTAATATTTGGATTATCTAATACTTTCTGTAAATCAGCACAACGTTCATCATCAGTGCCTGCAAAGTGTCCACTCTTGTTAAAGACATAATCGCCAATAACAATATTCAAATTCCAACTTTCAAGTAAGGTTTTTGCTTGATTGACTTCTTTTCCGTGATTGTTCAAAATTCCAGAAGGCGCCACAATCGCAACGGTATCTCCTGCTTTTAAATAGTCTGGCTGTATGAGTTTTGTACGCATTGTTGTTTCATAATTTGATGAACTTTTATTTTGTGCCAGTAAAATCCCTTTGTTAATAAACACAAGACAAATAACACAACATAACATTCGATTTAAAAACATAAAAAAGGCTTTTTGTAAATGTACATTTTTTTTCTAAATCCCTTTCAAAATGCGTATTTTTGTGCCTTTAAAATTAATTGTAAAAATACATTTTGTTTCCTCGAGCGCAGTCGAGAGGTTTTAATTTAGATCTCGACTGCGCTCGACCTGACATAGTTTTTAATAAGATGAATACTCCAAAACGATATACTATTACTGCTGCTTTACCATACACCAATGGTCCCATTCATATTGGGCATTTAGCTGGAGTGTATGTGCCAGCCGATATTTATGCACGTTACTTAAGATTGCAAGACCATGATGTGGCTTTTATTTGTGGCAGTGATGAACATGGCGTACCTATTACCATTAAAGCAAAAAAAGAAGGTGTGTCGCCTCAAGATATTGTTGATAAATATCATACCATTATCAAGAAATCTTTTGAAGATTTTGGGATAACCTTTAATAACTATTCCCGTACATCAGCAAATATTCATCATGATACAGCGCAAGAATTTTTTAAAAATTTATACGATAAAGGCGAGTTTATTGAAGAGGTTACAGAACAATTGTATGACGTAGAAGCCAACCAGTTTTTAGCCGATCGCTTCGTCGTTGGAACTTGCCCAAAATGTGGTAACGAAGAAAGTTATGGCGACCAATGTGAAGTCTGTGGTACAAGTCATAACGCGACCGATTTAATCAATCCGAAATCAGCAATCACAGGAGCGACACCCACATTAAAAGAGACCAAACACTGGTTTTTGCCTTTAGACAAGCACGAAGCCTTTTTAAAAGAATGGATTTTAGAAAGCCACAAAAAAGACTGGAAACCAAATGTCTACGGGCAATGCAAATCCTGGATTGATGACGGTTTGCGCCCACGTGCGGTAACCAGAGATTTAGATTGGGGAATTCCCGTTCCTGTTGAAGGTGGCGAAGGGAAAGTATTGTATGTATGGTTTGACGCTCCAATTGGGTATATTTCGGCAACCAAGGAATGGGCAGCACGCGAGGGAAAAGATTGGGAGCCATATTGGAAGGATAAGGACACCAAATTGGTGCACTTTATAGGGAAGGATAATATTGTGTTTCACTGTATTATTTTCCCAGCAATGTTAAAAGCCGAAGGCAGTTACATTTTACCGGATAATGTACCGGCAAACGAGTTTTTAAATTTAGAGGGCAACAAACTCTCAACCTCTAAAAACTGGGCGGTTTGGTTACCGGAATATTTACAGGATTTTCCGAATCAACAAGATGTGTTACGTTATGCCCTAACAGCCAATGCCCCAGAAACCAAGGATAACGATTTTACCTGGAAAGATTTTCAGGCACGTAACAATAATGAGCTCGTAGCCATATTTGGAAATTTCATTAATCGCGTTGTCGTCCTTACAAATAAATATTACAACGGAATTGTTCCTGCTCCAAATGAATTCTCTCAAATAGATCAATACACACTGGCTACAGTAAAGACATTTCCTGAAGTGATATCAAGTTCCATTGAGCGCTACCGATTTAGAGAAGCGAGTCAAGAATTAATGAATTTGGCCAGGCTTGGTAACAAATATCTAGCCGATGAAGAACCTTGGAAAGTCATTAAACAAGATGAAGCACGTACTCAAACTATTATGTATGTAGCACTTCAAATTGCTTCTGCTTTAGCCGTGTTGAGCGAACCGTTTTTACCATTTACTTCTAAAAAATTAAAATCGATTCTTAAAACTCGTCATAACGAGGAACAAAGCGACGTAGTTATCTCTTCAAGCGATGAGATTGCCACCACTCTAAAAAATGAGTCTCGCAATGACAAATTAACTTGGAAGGATGTTTCATCAAATCAAGAATTACTTCCTGCCGGACACCAAATAGGAAAAGCCGAATTGCTATTCTCTAAAATTGAAGATGCCGAAATTCAATCACAATTGGATAAACTTGAAGCTAGTAAAAAGGCAAATGAAGCTGAAAACAAAGTTGTTGAACCTCAAAAAGAAACAATCACTTTTGATGATTTCACAAAGCTCGATATTCGTGTAGGCACCATTCTGGAAGCCGAAAAAATGCCAAAAGCAAAGAAACTTTTAGTTTTAAAAGTCGATACCGGAATTGATGTTCGCACTATAGTTTCGGGAATAGCTGAAAGCTTTACTGCTGAAGAAGTTGTTGGTAAAAAAGTTACTGTTCTGGTCAATCTTACGCCAAGAGCACTTCGAGGTGTAGAAAGTGAGGGCATGATTTTAATGACCGAAACACCTGAAGGCAAATTGGTGTTTGTAAATCCTGACACTTCGACTTCGCTCCGTGCAGGTGATGCTAATGTGACGAATGGTCTTTCTATAAGTTAAGTTTAAATATATTTCAGACCTCACAGGTTTCAAAAACCCGTGAGGTCTTTTTTTAAGGAAGCATCAAATTTAATAGCAACTAATTCATGATTAACTATATTATCTCCCAAACAAATCTTCCTGAAGCTGCTGTAAAAAACACAATTCAACTACTCAATGAAGATTGCACGATTCCCTTTATTTCCAGATATAGAAAAGAGCGTACAGGAAATCTTGATGAAATACAAATTGGGGATATTGTAAAATATAAAGAACAATTTGAAATTTTAGAAAAACGTAAAAAAACAATTCTAAAATCACTTGAAGAGCAGGATGTTTTAACTTTAGAATTGCAACAAAAAATTGAAGATGCACAAGAGTTAACAACGCTTGAAGATTTGTATTTACCCCACAAGAAAAAGCGGAAAACCAAGGCTGAAATAGCTAAACAAATGGGGCTTGAACCTTTGGCGAAAATCATCATGGGTCAGCATGCTAACGATGTGGAATCGATAGCATATAAATATGTAAAAGGCGAAGTCAAAACCATAGGCGATGCTTTAGAAGGCTCACGATATATTATTGCCGAATGGATTAATGAACGTACAGATGTTAGAAACAATATACGTTACCAACTGGAACGTTTTGCGATAATTTCCACCAAAGTGGTAAAAACAAAAGTAGATGATGAGAAGGCACAAAAATTTAGGAATTATTTTGAATGGTCAGAAAGTTTAAATCGCATTCCATCACACCGGTTTTTAGCTATTTTAAGAGCAGAAAACGAAGGTTTTATTCGTGTGAAAATTGAAATTGACGACGAGAAAGCACTGGCGAAAATTAAAGATTGTATCATACGTTCCAATAATGTTTGCACAACTCAAATTCAATTGGCTATTCAAGATGCGTACAAACGTTTGTTGTTGCCATCCTTATCTAACGAGGCATTAAAAATAGCCAAAGATAAAGCAGACGAATCTGCTATTAATGTTTTTGCAAAAAACTTAAAGCAACTTTTGTTAGGTTCGCCACTAGGTGAAAAACGAATTCTAGCCATTGATCCCGGATTTAGAACAGGCTGTAAAGTGGTGTGTTTAGATGCGCAGGGCGGATTGAGATATAATGAAACGATTTATCCGCATCCGCCAAAAAATGATACTACGGGAGCAATGAAAAAGATAAGCTCATTGGCAGATGCTTATAAAATAGAAGTCATTGCTATTGGCAACGGAACCGCATCACGAGAAACAGAAGCGCTTATCAGGCGTATTCATTTTAAAAATGACATTCAGGTATTTGTGGTGAGTGAAGCTGGAGCATCTATTTATTCCGCTTCAAAAATTGCGCGCGAGGAATTTCCAAATTACGATGTGACAGTTCGTGGTTCGGTTTCTATTGGGCGACGCTTACAAGATCCTTTAGCCGAATTGGTAAAAATTGATGCCAAATCTATTGGTGTTGGTCAATACCAACATGATGTCGATCAAACCAAGCTTCAGAAAGCGTTGGATATTGTGGTTGAGAATTGTGTAAATTCCGTTGGCGTCAATATCAATACGGCAAGTAAATCCTTATTGAGTTACGTGTCTGGAATTGGGCCAAAATTGGCAGAAAATATTTTCAACTACAGAAATGAACATGGTGGTTTCGCATCAAGAAACGACATTAAAAACGTACCGCGTTTAGGCGATAAAGCCTTTGAGCAAGGTGCCGCATTTTTAAGAATTAAAGAAGTGAAAAATCCGCTGGATGATTCTGCCGTGCATCCTGAAAGTTATGCTGTGGTAACGAAAATGGCAAATAATTTAAATAAAAGTGTTTCTGATTTAATTGGTAATAAAGAGCTTCTTCAAAAGATTCATTTAAATAAATATTGTACAGATTCTGTTGGGTTACCAACCCTTCAAGACATTGTAAAAGAATTGGAAAAGCCAGGATTGGACATTCGGGAGCAAGCTAAAGTCTTTAGTTTTAATCAGAATATTAAAACCATCAACGATTTACAAGAAGGGCAACTTCTTCCGGGCATCGTCAATAACATTACCAATTTTGGGTGTTTTGTAGATGTTGGTATTAAAGAAAGTGGACTGATTCATGTGTCTAATCTTTCTGATAGTTTTGTTAGTGATGTGAATGAACACGTGAGTTTGCATCAGCAAATTGTCGTCAAGGTTTTAGAGGTTGATGTGCCTAGAAAACGAATTCAGTTAAAGTTACATAAGCTGTAAATTTCTTTTCTCTTTGTGAGCCCATAAAGTAATTAATGAAATTTTAACACTTAAAATTTGATTCGATAGACGACTGGTCATATATTTGTCACGAAATTAATTTTTTTTGTCTAAAACCTTAAAACATAAAGTAAAAGCAGATTTCCTTTTGGATAAGGGAATGGCATTACTATGGTCTAAAGGTTATAATGCAACCAGTGTTAACGATATCGTTAAGGAAGCAGGAATCCCTAAAGGATCGTTTTACTTTTATTTTGAAAGCAAAGAAGATTTCGCTGTTAAGGCCATAGAAAGATATTTTACATTAATGTTTACTCCTGCAAGAGAAATTTTAGAGAATAAATCTATATCCCCTAAACAACGACTTTTAGATTTTCATGAATTTCGTCACAGTATCCTAAAGAATGAAATGGACTGTAAAATGGGATGCATGGCCTGTAATTTGGGAAGTGAAATGGCCGAGCATAATGAAAAGATCAGAACGGCAATTTTAGAGAAGGAACAATTGGTGTTGTCAATAATTACTGAAGTGATTCAGGAAGCCCAAGATTATGGAGAAATTGATAATTCGATGAACGCCAAAGATATTGCCGCCTTTATTGAAGATGCCGGTAAAGGTGCTATGGTAAGTATGAAGGAAATGAAAAGCTCCTATCCCATAGATAATTTAATGAACATTATTAGAAATATTTTATTGAAGTAATTTTTTTTGAATCAAAAAGACGACTGGTCAATTAATAATGAATTATTTGAAAATGTCCTATAAATTGCAAGCTAACCGTCTTTAATAATATAAACATTAATTATTATAAACTGACCATTAAACTAATTGGTTGACTGGTCAACATAAACACTAAACTTAATATGAATGCATTAAAAAAAGTAAGCAATGCTTCCAATAAATTTGCAATAAATTGGGGAAAATTTGTAATTAAAAACAAATGGTATGTATTAATAGCCTCAATAATATTGGCAATGGGACTTGGCTCTCTAGGAAAAATGGAATTTGATGGCGACTACCACGTCTTTTTTAACGAATCCAATCCAGAACTGGAAGCCTTTGATGCGCTTCAAGAAAAGTACACAAAACTCGATAATGTAATTTTGGCGTTATCGCCTTCTAATGGAGACGTGTTTACCAAAGAAAATCTTATAGCCATTGAGGAATTAACTGCAGAATCTTGGAACACTCCATATTCATCACGCGTAGATGCAATCACTAATTTTCAGCATACAAGAGCGGAAGGCGATGATTTGTTTGTAGAAGATCTATCGTATGAATCATCTTTAAAAACAGAAGCTGAAATTGCCGAAATAAAAGCGACAGCTTTAAAAGAGCCTTTACTGGTAAACCGTATTATCAATGAAAAGGGAAGTGTTTCAGCTATAAATATTACTATCCGGCTTCCTGGCAAAGATAGTGCGACCGAGATTCCCGAGGTAACGGCATTTGTTAGAAACATGGTATCAGATTTCAAAGAGAAAAATCCAAATTTTCAAGTACATACTACGGGATTAGTTCCTTTAAACACGGCATTTTTTGAGTCCTCGATGAACGATTTGGGGCTTACATTGATAATGATTTTTATAGTTATAATTACCACCCTTATTTTAACACGTAATGTATTTAGTGCCATAACAACTTTTGTTGTGGTATTATTTTCAATAATAAGCTCTGTTGGATTTATTGGTATCATGGGGATTAAATTAACGCCACCTTCAGCAACGTTTATGACTATGATTTTAACGCTTGCGGTTGCAGATAGTATTCATATATTAATAACGATGCATCAAAAAATGCGTAAAGATGGTTTATCTAAAGTAGATGCATTAGTAGAATCAATTCGATTAAACTTTATGCCAGTATTTATAACCAGTTTAACTACGGTTATTGGGTTTTTAAGTATGAATTTTGGTGATGTGCCTCCGTTTTGGGATTTAGGCAATATTGTGGCTTTTGGTATGACCATGGCATTCCTGTTTTCAACGACAACATTACCAGCATTAATGGCAATTTTTCCTCTAAAATCCAAAGTGAAACAAAAAGAAACTGAAACTAAGAAAAACTGGTATGCATCTCTTGGAGAGTTTGTTGTAAAGCAACCTGTAAGACTTTCAATTATTTCGATTTTGATTATTGGTTTTATGGCTTTTTTGGCGACCAAAAACACCTTTAATGATGAGTTTGTTAATTATTTTGATGAAAGTGTTGAATTTAGAACGGATACCGATTATATAAGCGATAATCTTACAGGAATTTATAATATTGAATTGTCTGTTGGAAGTGGCGAAAGTGGTGGTATTAACAATCCTGAATACCTTAAAAACCTTAACGCATTTGAAGATTGGCTAAATGAACAACCCGAAGTTATACATGTAAATGCCTTTAGCGAAGTGGCAAGACGTGTAAACAGATCTATGCATGGTGATGATGAAAATTATTATCGTGTACCAAATAATCGTGAAGAAGCGGCACAATATTTACTGCTTTATGAATTGTCTTTACCTTTTGGTTTAGACCTTAATAACCAAATTAATGTCGATAAATCTGAATCTCGTGTAACGGTTACTTTAAAAAATATTGATAGCCCAGAAATAATCGCTTTTGCAAAACGCACTGAAAATTGGTTGAAAGATAACACGCCATTGGTGATGCATGCGATTCCTGTAAGTCCAATGCTAATGTTTTCAAACTTAGGCTTTAGACAGGCAGACAGTATGTTTAATGGAAATATTATTGCTCTTATTTTAATTTCATTGGTACTTATGTTAGCGTTAAGAAGTTTTAAATTGGGATTATTAAGCATTATTCCAAACGTTGCACCGGTTTTGGTTGGTTTCGGAATTTGGGCACTTTATAAAGGGCAAATAAACACGGGAATGGTCATTGTATTTAGTATGACTTTAGGAATTGTTGTAGATGATACTGTACACTTTATGAGTAAGTTTTTAAGAGCAAGGCGTGAATTAGGATATGATGCTAAACAGGCTGTATTATATGCCTTTGAAACTGTCGGAAAAGCACTAGTAACTACGACCGTCGTATTAATAGCAGGTTTTTCCGTACTTTCTACCTCAGCATTTGCTTTAAACAGTTATATGGCAAGAATAACAGTAATTATTATTTTGTCGGCTTTAATTATAGATTTTATTTTGCTGCCATCATTGCTAATACTTACAAGCCGAAAAGAAGTAAGTATTGTAAAGCCAAAAGAAAAACACAAACAAATTATATTAGATAAATAATTCAATTTTAAATATTAAACAGATGAAAAAATTAATTGTATTAGCAATAGGCATTATAAGTACCATTGGAATAAATGCGCAAACTGCCGAAGCGCGCGGTTTGGAAATTGCGATAGCGGCGGAGCAAGCAGATTTGGGATTTAACAGCTCTACGGTAGAATTAAAAATGACCCTTAAAAACAAAAACGGACAAACTAGTGAGCGCCATTTAACTACCAGAACATTAGAGTTAACTGAAGATGGCGATAAGTCGTTAAATGTTTTTAACAGCCCAAAAGATGTTAAAGGAACATCTACATTAACTTTTACTCACAAAATTGGTTCAGACGATCAATGGTTGTATTTACCTTCTATAAAAAGAGTAAAACGAATTTCATCTAGCAATAAATCGGGTCCTTTTGTGGGAAGTGAATTTGCTTATGAGGACTTATCATCACAAGAAGTTGAAAAATACGGCTATAAATTTTTAGAAGAAAAGGGCGATCTTTTAATTGTTGAACAAGACCCAATTGATCCAAAATCGGGTTATACAAGACGTCTTGTAACTTATAATAAGAGTAAAGGTTATCGTATTGAAAAAGTAGAATTTTACGATCGTAAAAACTCTTTACTTAAAACATTAAATTATAGTGATTATAAATTATACAAGGACAAGTTTTGGAGAGCTAGCACTTTTAAGATGGTAAATCACCAAAGCAATAAAGAAACACTATTGAATTTTAGTGATTATAATTTTGATGTGAACCTTACGGAGGATGATTTCTCTCAAGCTGCATTGCAAAGAGCTGGTCAATAAACCGAATACAATATGAAAACAAAAGTGATTAAGCTTTTTTTGCGACTTGCAATTGCAGTAGGATTCTTATCTGCAACTGCTGACAGATTTGGATTGTGGAGTAAGGAAAATTCGTCTTGGGGAAATTGGGATAGCTTTTTAGAATATACGCAACTATTAATGCCAATGATGCCAAATAATTTTATTCCTGCAATAGGTGTTATAGCAACAACTGCCGAAATATTTTTTGCTTTGTGTTTAATTATTGGATTTAAAACCGAATTATTTGCAAAATTAAGCGGATTCCTCCTAATAATATTTGCGCTTGCAATGACATTCTCATCGGGAATAAAAGGAGCATTTGATTATTCTGTTTTTACGGCATCGGCTGGAGCATTTGCATTAAGTTTAATAAAAACAAAGTATTTAGAATTAGACACCTTATTTATTAAAAAATAAATCATTAAAAAACAAGCAATACCTTTGACTACAGTGCTACAAATGGTTAGTGTTTAGTTGGTTAATAGTAGTAGTTATTTGGTATTGCTTTTCAAAATATATCAATCAATATGTACTATAAAATAATTTTCTATAGTCTTTTATCTGTACTTTTTTTAAAGCCAGATTTTGCTAAATCACAAACTCAAGAAGAAAAAAAAGTATCCCAAGATTTTGAAATTGAATTAGGAGCAGAGTACCGCTTCTTCCCTGATGACGCTCAATTTTCTGGACAGAAAGATAATTTCCCTTCATTCTCTATCCTTCCAGAATATTCCGTTGCATGGAATAAAGGATACGAAAGTATTCATGCTGCTGCTTTTTTTCGTATAGATGTCGATGATTCAAGAACACACTGGGACATCAGAGAGTTATATTATCAGAAAGCAAAAGGCAATTGGGAAATAAATTTAGGACTTAAAAAAATATTTTGGGGCGTTACCGAAAGTAATCATTTGGTCGATATCATCAATCAAACAGATGCTGTTGAGTCGTTTGATGGTGAAGAAAAATTAGGACAGCCCATGGCACAATTTACTTGGATTACAAGTACCGTTGGCACTTTTAACTTTTTCTATTTACCATACCATCGCAAACGTACCTTTCCAGGAGAAAAAGGGCGATTGCGATTTTCAATGGTTATTGATAAAGACGATGTAACCTATGAAAGCGGTGCCGAAGAATGGCATCAGGATTTTGCGGTTCGTTGGAATCACTATTTTGGAGCTTTCGATATTGGATTATCTCACTTTTATGGTAATGGTCGTGAGCCGTTGATTAATTTTGATGCATCGGGAAATCTTAAGGCCTTTTATCCTGTGATTAACCAAACAGGTTTGGATTTGCAAGTTACCCATGAAGCCTTTCTTTGGAAATGGGAATCCATTTACAGAACTTCAGACGCACAAGATTTTTTCGCTCTTACAGCAGGGCTGGAATATACCTTTAGCAATATTGACGGTAATGGACTGGATATTGGTGTTTTAGGCGAATATCTTTATGACGAACGTGATGAACTTGCTTTAAATGCCTTGCAAAACGATATGTTCTTCGGAAGCCGAATTGCTTTTAACGATACACAGGATACCTCTATTTTAATAGGCGGGATGCTCGATTTAGAATCCAGCAGTAAAATTTTCAGCGTTGAAGCGTCCAGACGGATAGGTAGCAGTTGGACCGCTGAAATTGAAGCTCGGATTTTTAGCAATATTGCTGACAGCGAATTAATCTTATCTAATTTTCGAGACGACAGTTTTTTTAGACTATCTATTTCGAAGTATTTTTAAATCCTTGAGATAAGTAGTTTCGGACAGCTAAACTCTCGGCAAATCATTATCATCTTTTAACGGCAAATGAGATTGTCCCATTAAATAAGTATCCACGTGATGTGCTGCCTGACGGCCTTCCGAGATTGCCCAAACAATTAGCGATTGCCCGCGACGCATATCGCCTGCTGTAAAAATTCCAGGAACATTGGTCATATAATCAATGGTCGAAGCCTTTATGTTTGTTCTAAAATCCATTTCTAAACCAAGTTGTTCCACCAAGGTTGTTTCTGCTCCTGTAAAACCTAATGCCAGCAAAACTAAATCGCAATCCCAATGTTTTTCGGTATTTGGGATTTCTTTTAATTCTGGACGTTCCCCTTCTTTAAAAATCCATTCAACTTCAGTGGTTATTAAACCTTTTAAATTACCATTCTTATCACCAATAAATTCTTTGGTCGAAATACTAAAAAAACGTTCCACACCTTCTTTGTGCGATGAGCTTGTGCGTAATCGCATAGGCCAATAAGGCCATGGCTGGTTGGCTGGTCGTCCCGTGGTTGGTTTGCTTAATATTTCAAAATTGGTCACCGTTTTGGCATCATGCCGATTAGATGTTCCAATACAATCGGAACCGGTATCGCCTCCGCCAATAACAATAACATTTTTATTTTTAGCTGTAAGGACTTCGTCAAATTTTGTTTGTCCACCAACACGTTGATTGTTTTGTTTTAAAAAATCCATAGCTTGATACACACCTTTTAAATGTGCGCCTTTTATAGGAATTGGTCGCCTAACAGTAGCGCCTCCACATAAAACAATCGCATCAAAATCATTTTTTAAAGTTTCAATGCTTACGTTTTTTCCAACATGTGCATTCGTTTCAAAAGTGATACCTTCTTTTTCTAAAACAGCAATACGTCTATCGATAATCTGTTTTTCAAGTTTAAAATCTGGAATGCCATAGCGTAATAATCCGCCAACTTTTGCATCGCGTTCAAAAACCGTTACATTATGACCGGCTCTGTTAAGTTGTTGTGCCGCTGCTAATCCCGATGGACCAGAACCAATAACGGCGACCGATTTATCAGTTCTATTAATTGGAGGTTGTGCTGTGATCCAACCTTCTTTGAAAGCCGTTTCAACAATATTTTTTTCAATATTTTCGATACTTACAGGATCTTCATTTATGCCAAGTACACAAGCTTCTTCACAAGGAGCAGGGCATAACCTGCCAGTGAATTCCGGGAAGTTATTGGTAGAATGCAATATTTGAGCAGCTTCTTTCCATTTTCCTTTATACACCTTATCGTTAAAATCAGGGATGAGATTCCCTAACGGGCATCCACTATGGCAAAAAGGAATGCCACAATCCATACATCGCGCACCTTGATCTTTAAGCGCTTTCTCTTTCATTGGGACTGTAAACTCTTTGTAGCTTTTCAATCTCCGTTCTACAGGTTCATAAGTTTCAACCTCTCTTTTATATTCTAAAAATCCCGTAATCTTTCCCATGACTATGTTGTTATAAGGTTTTCTTTTTCCAATCGTATAAGTGCTTGTTTGTATTCTTCAGGAAGGACTTTAATGAATTTCGGTAATTCAACTTCCCATTTTTCAAGAATACGCTGCGCTAAAGGGCTTAAAGTGGCATTGTAATGATTTTCGATTAAATCTTTAAGCGTTTTAATGTCTTCCACTTCAATTACAGGATCAAGGTTTAAACCTTCGGTATTACAATGTTTTTTGAAAGAATTATTTGCATCGTAAACAAAGGCGATCCCGCCACTCATTCCGGCGCCAAAATTCCGCCCTGTTTCTCCCAGGATAACGACGATACCCCCGGTCATGTATTCGCAACCGTGGTCTCCAATACCTTCAACAACGGCTTTAGCACCAGAGTTTCTTACGCAAAAGCGTTCACCGGCTTTTCCATTAATATAAGCTTCGCCAGCAGTTGCTCCATATAATGCAACGTTACCAATAATCACATTCTGCTCTGGAATAATCGTTGCTTCTTCAGGAACTTTTATAATAAGTTTTGCACCAGATAAACCTTTTCCTAAATAATCATTAGTGTTTCCACTTACCACAAGCGTCAATCCTTTTGTTGCAAAAGCACCAAAGCTTTGTCCTGCAGAACCTGTGAAGTTAATTTTCAAGGTATTTTCCGGTAGTCCTTGTGCACCATAGATTTTTGAAATCTCATTACTTAATATCGCTCCAAAAGCGCGATCCATATTTGTGATTTTAAAATCTATAACGGTTTTTTCCTTTCTGAAAAGGGCAGGATGCGCTTTATTGATAATTTTGAAATCTAACGATTGTTCCAAATGATGATCTCGACTTTCGGTATTATATAATTTGACATCTTCAGACACAGGAACTTTATGTAAAATAGGCGATAGATCTATGCCTAAAGCCTTGTAATGTTCTATGGTTTTATTTCGGTTCAATTTTTGAACTTGACCAACCATATCATCAACTGTTTTAAATCCGAGTTGTGCCATAATCTCTCTCAATTCCTGCGCCACGAAATACATGAAATTCACTACATGTTCTGGTTTTCCTTCGAATTTTTTTCGTAATTCCGGGTTCTGCGTGGCTATACCAACGGGACAGGTATTTAAATGACATACCCGCATCATAATGCAACCTGAAGCGACCAATGGTGCTGTTGCAAATCCGAATTCTTCGGCACCAAGTAAGCATGCAATGGCAACATCTCTTCCTGTTTTTAATTGCCCATCACATTCTAATACCACGCGGTTTCGTAAGTTGTTCATCACCAGAGTTTGCTGTGCTTCGGACAAGCCTAATTCCCAGGGTAATCCTGCATGTTTTAATGAAGTTAATGGAGATGCACCTGTTCCGCCATCATGACCGGAAATTAAAATAACATCCGATTTGGCTTTCGCTACACCTGCCGCTACCGTACCAACACCAACTTCAGACACCAATTTTACATTAATTCTGGCATCGCGATTAGCAGATTTTAAATCGTAAATAAGTTGTGATAAATCTTCGATTGAATAAATATCATGATGAGGTGGTGGCGATATCAATCCTACATAAGGTGTTGAATTTCTTGTTTTGGCAATTTCGGCATTTACTTTTGGACCAGGCAATTGTCCGCCTTCACCAGGTTTGGCACCTTGAGCCATTTTAATTTGAATTTCGGAGGCATTTGTCAAATAATTTGATGTGACGCCAAAACGACCAGAAGCGACTTGTTTGATAGCACTATTTTTCCAATCACCATTAGCATCTTTATAGAATCGATCTTCGTTCTCTCCACCTTCACCAGAATTACTCTTTCCACCAACTCTGTTCATAGCAATTGCCAGGTTTTCATGCGCTTCTTTACTAATAGAACCATAAGACATGGCGCCTGTTTTGAAGCGTTTTACAATGTTTGTCCAAGGCTCTACTTCGTCTATAGAAATAGGATCATAATTTGTAAATTCAAATAAACCTCGTATCGTCATTAATTGTTTTGACTGATTGTTTACAAGGTTTGAATATTCTTTATAAGAATCATGTTTATTACTTCTAACCGATTCTTGTAGCTTTGCAATAGTTAACGGATTGAACATGTGATGTTCGCCATTTCTCCTCCATCTATATTGGCCGCCAACTTCTAAATCCAGATCGGCTGCAATAGTTTGTTTTTGATAAGCTTTAGAATACCTTTTACTAATTTCTTTTTCAATTTCATGTAGCCCAATACCTTGAATTCGTGTTGCTGTATTTGGAAAATATGTGTTAACCACATTGGTGTTAATGCCTATACATTCAAATAATTGAGAACCTCGATACGAGTTAAGCGTTGAAATCCCGATTTTGTTCATCACTTTTAAAATCCCTTTTCCTACGGCTTTATTATAATTTTGTATAGCTTCTTCGGTAGATATGCTGGTTGTATCCAACTCGTTCATTTTATCCTCGATAATTTCATTTACCATATAAGGATTAATCGCACTGGCACCATATCCGAAGAGTAACGCAAAATGATGTACTTCACGAGGTTCGGCAGATTCGATAATAATGCTCACTTTTGAGCGCTTCCCAATTTTTTGCAAGGCATTGTTCACAAACGAGCACGCTAATAATGCAGGAATCGGAGCATGTTCTTCATCTACATTTCTATCAGATAGAATGACAATATTTGTGTCATTATCAATGGCTTTTGATACAGACTCGAGCGTATGCTTTAAAGCTTCTTCTAAACCATTATGGCCTTTAGAAATTTTATAAGTTATTGGAAAAGAGGCTATTTTAAAATCTGGATTCTTATAGCTTTTTATTTTATCCAGATCTTGTTTAGAAATTACTGGATTCATGATTTTCAATTTTTTACAATGCTTGTCATTGAGATCAAAAATATTAGAATCGCTTCCTAATGTTAAACTGATATCTGTAATAAGTTCTTCGCGAATGCCGTCTAAAGGTGGATTCGTAACTTGTGCAAAAAGTTGTTTGAAATAATTATAAATGAGTTGAGGGCGTTCAGAAAGCACAGCAATTGGTGTATCATTTCCCATAGAGCCTATTGGCTCCTTGCTGCTTTGAGCCATTGGTAAAATGATGGTGCTTATATCTTCTTGGGTATAGCCAAAAATGACTTGTCTTTTCTTCAGGGTTTCTTCATTAAAAAAAACAGGGCAATCGTTGTACGGAATGTCTTTAAGAAACACCATATTATTATCCAACCAGCTTTTATACGGATGCTTTGATGCAATGTCTTCCTTGATCTCTTCATCATTTATAATGCGACCTTGATTCATATCTACCAAAAACATTTTGCCAGGTTCTAATCGACCATGATATTCAATATTTTTAGGCTCGATTTCAATGACTCCCGTTTCTGAAGACATGATGACATACCCATCTTTTGTGACTGAATATCTGGAAGGGCGAAGCCCATTTCTGTCTAAAACCGCTCCTATATAATTGCCATCGGTAAACGGAATTGACGCAGGGCCATCCCAAGGCTCCATTAGACAAGAATTAAATTCGTAAAATGCTTTCTTGGTATCAGACATTTCGGGATTTTTTTCCCAGGCTTCTGGGAGCAACATCATCATAACTTCTGGTAAGGATCGCCCGGTCATTAAAAGCATTTCTACAACCATATCCATAGATGCAGAATCTGATTTCCCTTTGAGGATTACGGGTAAGATGTTTTTTATTTCTTCTCCAAACCAATCGCTTTTCATTAATTCTTCACGGGAATACATCCGTGCAATATTCCCGCGCAAGGTATTTATTTCGCCATTATGGCACATATATCTAAAAGGTTGCGCCAAATCCCAGGTCGGAAATGTGTTGGTTGAAAAGCGTTGGTGTACTAAAGCCAATCGCGTCACTAACGAAGGGTCTTTTAAATCCTTATAAAAGAGTTTGATGTCTTCTGGAATAAGCAGCCCTTTGAATATGATTATTTTCGTTGATAAACTCGGTAAGTAGAAAAAAGTGCTTTCTGAAAGTTTAGAATTGTAGATTTCGTGTTCGGCCTTTTTCCGAGCAATAAATAATTTTAAATTAAATTGAAAATCGTCTTGTTTGGCTTTGGTCTTTCCAATAAAAACCTGCTTAATATAGGGTTGCGTACTGGCTGCAATTTCCCCTAAAACAGAAGTATCTACAGGAACATCCCGCCATCCTAAAATTTTAAGCCCTTGTTCTTTTATATGCTTTTCTAAAACGGTTATACAATAAGATTGTTGATTCTCCTTTTTAGGCAAGAACACATTACTTACGGCGTAATCTCCAGCCTTCGGTAATTTAAAGGCACAATTTTTATTAAAAAAATCATGTGGGATATCGATTAAAATACCGGCGCCATCGCCTGTTTTTCCGTCTGAACTTACTGCCCCGCGATGTTCTAATTTTTCAAGAATCTCTAGCGCTTTATGAATTATGTCATTGGATTTAATTCCTTTTAAACTACATATAAATCCGGCACCACAATTTTCGTGTTCAAATTCTGGTAAATACATTCCTTGTTTCTTCATCATAACCATCATGTTTTAGTTTAAAAACCCTGATTTTGAAACGAATATATGCAGTTGATTCTGAATAATAACAATCCTCAATTCATTATTATGATATTGAGATATATAAAGCCCATTTATTCAAATCTTTCAAATTTAAACAGCTCATTTTGGGAATAGCATAATTAATTATTTTAAGTATAATCAACTATTGGTTCAAAAAAATGCTGAAATATGGAGAATTAAATAAATAAAATTTAACAAAAACAAGAAATAGCTGATTATTTCATATTTATATAATTATCAAATCATAAAACTATATCGTTTTCAAAATCAATACCCATAAAAAAGTAGGGTACAAATTGACAAATTGATAAAAATTAAATATTTACCCCCAATAAATTAGGGGCAATTATATTATTCGATAGTTTTACGGCTTCAAAAAATGAAATTAGTTATTAAAAATTTAATTAGACAATTATGAAAAAAATTACTACCCTATTAATGTTTTTTATGGCATTTAGTTTATTTGCTCAAGAAGAAACCGAAGAAAAGAAAAAATTTGAATTTACCGGAAGCGTCGACACCTATTATAAAAGTAATCTTACCGGACCTAATGGGGCAATGGATGATGGCGACGGCAATTCTTATTTTTTAACATCAGG
>CAXMOQ010000004.1:0-26932 GCA_964195015.1 uncultured Flavobacteriaceae bacterium
CTTTCTACATTTTTATAAACTTTTCCATTACCTCTATATGTATAGGATTTTTGAATCACATATTCAAACTGATTATCTATTGTGCCATCATTTAAAGAGAGTTTAGGCTTATCAGTTTCAGTTTGTGCATATGTTGTTAAAGCGAAAAGAGATGCAATTATTAATAATGCCGAAAATTTAAGATTACTCATTTTGAGAATGTGTATTTTAATTGGTTATGTTTTTACGAAGTTATAAAATATTGTTTATTAATAGAGTTATATTCAATAAAAACCCTCACAAAGTGAGGCTAGAGTATATACGATTAAAAAAATATTCTAGATGTTTCCATTAATAATAGGTATAACGTCTTACTTTGGCAATATATTTTGCAAGCCTAATAACTTGATGGCTATAGCCATATTCGTTATCATACCATATATATAGTACTACGTTTTTTCCGTCTTCGCGAACAATGGTTGCTTTACTGTCATAAATTGAAGGTGCCGAGCTACCAACAATATCGCTGGACACTAATTCGTCACTTAATTCGTATTTAATTTGTTCTACCAAATCACCTTCTAGGGCATATTTTTTAATAATGGTATTCATGCCATCAACAGACGTTGGATTTTCAAGATTTAAATTCAAAATTGCCAGTGACCCATTGGGCACAGGAACTCGAATGGCGTTTGATGTAAGTTTACCTTCAAAACTTGGTAAGGCCTTGGTTACGGCACTTCCAGCACCAGTTTCGGTTATCACCATATTCAATGCTGCAGCGCGACCACGCCGGTATTTTTTATGGAAATTATCGACCAGATTCTGATCATTTGTATATGCGTGAATCGTTTCAAGGTGACCACTTTTCACGCCAAAAGAATCGTCTACGGCCTTTAAAACAGGTGTTATGGCATTCGTAGTACACGAAGCGGCCGAGAAAATATCAACCTTATCAGGGTTGTGTTCAAAATGATTGACACCATGAACAATATTTGGAACGCCTTTGCCAGGAGCTGTAAGCAATACTTTATCAGCACCTTTGGATGATAAATGTCTGCTTAAAGCTTCTTTATCTCTAAAAGCTCCTGTATTATCAATAACTAAAGCATTATTAATGCCATAGGTTGTATAATCAATATCTTCCGGTGCGTTTGTCGAAATTATTTTTACGGTGGTTCCATTTATAATAAGTGCATTATTTTTTACATCGGAAAGCACCGTTCCAGGGAAATCACCATGAACGGAATCATTACGTAATAAAGAGGCTCTTTTTTCAAGAATCGTCTCGTTAATATCCCCACGAGTTACAATAGCTCTTAAACGCAGTTGACTTCCCTTTCCTGTTCGTGTCATTAATTCGCGAGCTACCAAACGTCCTATGCGACCAAAGCCGTAAAGCACAACATCTTTTGGTTTGATGGAGCCATTTTTACTTGCATCTTTTAACTTGTCTGCAACAAATGCCATGGCGTTGTTGTACTTTTCAATGTGGTACTCGTAAGTTAATTTTCCAATATCAAGCTTCGCTGGGGGAATGTCGAGTGTTTTGATGGCTTGAGCAATTTCAACAGAATCAAAAATGGAAATTGGTTTTTGCACAAATTCTCCAGCATATTCATGCAGATTTAAAATCTGGCTTACATTTCTATCAATTAATTGGTTTCTAAAAAGCACTAATTCAATAGACTTGTCGTACCAAAGATCGCTTATAATTTTAATAAATTCTACGGTTGCTCTTCGTCTGTCTGCTTGAAAAGCTAACTCTTTTTCATAAATCTCATTAAAATTCATTGTTTAAAATTTTAGTGGGTTGTTAAATTTTTTGCGAAAGTACTATATTTCAAACGTTTTCGTAACTAATTTTGTAAAAAATAAAACCCTCTAATATTTATTAAAGGGTTTTATAATTGCAATTGGATTTAACAAAAAACCTATTCAAAATAATAGCGTTCCTTTTCTCCATTATCGTTAATAAGTTCGATACGTAATGGATTATATTCTTTACGATTACTCATAATCTGTTCTACGTCTTCAATTGTATTGATTTTAACGTCGTTTATTGCGGTTACAATGCTTCCTTCCTTAATACCATTATTTTTCCAGGAACCCTTATACCTTTGGCTTAATCTTGAAATTTTTACACCATGATCAACGCCATATTTTTTTAAATCACTTTCAGTTGCATTTTGCAAAACACCAATCACGGGAACTGAAATACTTTCATTCTTTGCTAGTTTTACAGGAAATACTTTCTCTGCTCCATTTCTTGAAACGGAGACATTAACAACATCTTCTGGGCGTTTTGTACTTAAATAGCCTCTTAAATCAGCAAACTTTGAAATTTTTACATTATCTAATTTTGTAATGATATCACCACTTTTAATGCCTGCTTTTTCGGCCCCGGAATTTTCAACAACCTCACTAACATAAAACCCTTCGGTAGCATCTATTTCTAGTTGCTCTGCAGATGTACTATTAAGGGATCCACCAGATACGCCTAAAATTCCGTTTTGAACATTGCCATATTCCATAATATCTTCAATCACTTTTCGTGCAATATTACTTGGTACAGCAAACGAATAGCCTATGTAAGAACCGGTTTGAGAGGAAATGGCTGTGTTTATGCCAATAAGTTCTCCTTTTGTATTCACTAATGCGCCTCCAGAGTTTCCAGGATTTACGGCTGCATCGGTTTGAATAAAGGATTGGTAACTGGAGCCTGTTAAATCACGGGATTTTGCACTAATAATACCAGCAGTTACTGTAGATGTTAAATTAAACGGATTCCCAACCGCCAAAACCCATTCTCCTATTTTGGCCTGATCAGAATCGCCAAAGGTGGCATATT
This sequence comes from uncultured Flavobacteriaceae bacterium, assembly GCA_964195015.1. Taxonomy (GTDB): domain Bacteria; phylum Bacteroidota; class Bacteroidia; order Flavobacteriales; family Flavobacteriaceae; genus CAXMOQ01. The sequence continues at coordinate 2,831 of CAXMOQ010000004.1, forward strand.
CTAAATCTTCATCGGCTTCAATCTTTAATAGGGCAATATCGGTTTTTGAGTCAGAGCCAATAATCTTGGCGTCATAGGTTTTGTTATTGTTTAATGTAATTGATAAGGCTTGCGAGCCTTCAATAACATGATTGTTTGTAATGATATAACCGTCTGGAGATACGATAACACCCGAGCCTGTACCCACTTGAGCACGTTGCGAGCGCCTACCATAAAATAAATTTTCAAATGTAGGTTGCCCATTTACAATCGCTGTATTTTTTACATGCACTACAGTATGTATTGTGTTTTCGGCAGCCACTGTAAAGTCACTTACATTGTTAGTATCAAATACACTGGAAACAATATTATTGGCAGATAAAAATGCTGGTTGTGCTTCTTGTGAGCTCACAACTATTTTTTCTTCAGGTTCTAAAAAAAGTTTGTAGGCACCAAGGGTTAAAACGCCACCTAATGCCGAAACCAATACTAATGATAAAATCTTCTTCATAATTTTTTAGTTTAATTAAATAACGATTAAAATTAATTATTTATTGAATTCATTATGCAATTTTAACGACTATTTAACAATCAAAAAAACAGTTTATATTTATATATTTGTCCAACACTATGAAGTATACATTTTATAAATATCAAGGTGCCGGAAATGACTTTGTGATAATTGATAATCGTCAGGGAACTTTCGACAAAAAGAATACTAACCACATTAATTTTTTATGTGATAGACGTTTTGGCATTGGCGCTGATGGATTGATTTTACTTGAAAACCATGATGAACTGGATTTTAAAATGATATATTTTAATGCCGATGGAAATGAAAGTTCTATGTGTGGCAATGGAGGCAGATGTATTGTGGCTTTCGCAAAGCATCATGGAATTATTGATGCCAAAGCTACATTTGAAGCCATTGATGGATTACATCATGCTATAATTGAAGGAAGTACAGTAAAACTACAAATGCAGAATGTAGATCACATTCAAAAGTTTGATGGTCATGTGTTTTTAGATACCGGTTCACCGCACCATGTGCAATTTGAAAAAGACTTGAATACATTTGATGTCAAAACGACAGGCTCAAAAATCCGTTATGCAAATCCATATATTGAAATAGGTGTAAATGTGAATTTTGTTGAACGTGTCGCCGATAATAATTTTATTGTGCGTACCTACGAACGTGGCGTTGAAGATGAAACCTTATCTTGCGGAACCGGTGTTACAGCCGTCGCACTCGCCATGCATTATATAGGAGAAACAGAAAAAAATCTTATTACTTTAAATACTCAAGGCGGCGATTTGCAAGTTGCTTTCAATTCAAATAATGATGGGTATAGTGACATTTGGCTTATAGGACCGGCAACTCAAGTTTTTAAAGGCGAAATATAATGATAACCTTAAAAGGAGAACATATTTATTTGCGTGCTTTAGAACCTGAAGATCTTGAGTTTATTCACGCTATGGAGAACGACGAATCCATTTGGGAAATTAGCAGTACCCAAACGCCCTATTCAAGATATTTAATTAAACAATATCTGGAATATGCCCATAAAGATATTTATGAGGTCAAGCAACTACGTCTGGTCATTTCAAATTATAAAGATGAACCTTTGGGGACGATCGATATTTTTGATTTCGACTTTAAAAATAAAAGAGCCGGGATTGGCATTTTAATAAAAAACCCGTCCAACCGACAAAATGGTTATGGCAGTGAGGCGCTTCAGTTATTAGTAGATTATGGTTTTAACCATTTAGATTTGCATCAATTATATTGTAATATAGCCGAAGATAATGACGCGAGCATAAAATTGTTTTCTGGTCAAGGATTTGAAAAAATAGGTCTGAAAAAAGATTGGAATCACAAAAACGGCACTTATAAAAACGAATATTTATTTCAACGTATTAACACATAAATGTATATAAAAAAAATACTTCTTGCCATTGCACTCTTAGGATTGGTTGTAGCAGCATATTTCGCATATTTTGTTTACAATACCATGTTTACCCCAAATACGGCCTTTAATAATAATGAGACTTATATTTATATTCCTACCAATGCATCCTATCAAGATGTTAAAGACTTGCTCAATCCGCTTTTAAAAGATATGGATACTTTTGATGCCCTCGCAGAGCGAAAACAATATACTACCCATATTAAAGCAGGGCGTTTTGTGATTAAAAAAGATATGAGCAATAATGATATTATTAACTCTATACGGAGTAATAATATTCCAATAAAAGTATCTTTTAATAATCAGGAAACTTTAGAAAATCTTGCAGGACGCGTTTCAAAGCAAATTGAAGCCGATAGTGTGTCATTATTGACCTCATTTAAAGGTAAAGCGTTTTTGAATACGAGTAATTTTAGTATGGCTACCGCTTTAGGCATGTATATTCCTAATAGTTATGAATTTTTCTGGAATACTTCTGCCGAACAGTTTAGAGATCGCATGTTAGATGAATATCATAAATTCTGGAATCAAGCACGTTTAGATAATGCAAAAGAAATAGGGTTGTCACCTGAAAAGGTTATGACTTTGGCATCTATTGTTCAAAAAGAAACTGCGAAAGCCGAAGAGAGACCACGTGTTGCGGGAGTTTACATAAATAGGTTGAAACGAGGTATGCCATTACAGGCAGATCCAACCGTTATATATGCCATTAAGTATGAGTCGGGAGATTTTGATCAAGTTATTAAACGTGTGCTTTATAAGGATCTGGAACTGGATTCTCCATATAATACGTATAAATACGCAGGTTTGCCTCCAGGACTCATTACCATGCCAGATGTATCTTCTATAAAAGCTGTTTTAAACCACGAAAAACATAGTTACTATTATTTTGTAGCCGACGTAAAACATTTTGGATACCACAAATTTGCTAAAACATTGACACAGCATAATAGAAATCGTCAGGAATATGTAAACTGGATTAGCAACCAAGGGGTTAGACGATAGTTTTGAAGATAAAAATTTATCATATTCTTCCATTAATTTTGGTGTCTTCCTTTACATTTTCACAATCCAACATTAATACATTTTTAAAGCCAAGTGATACCCTTAATATATCAAGGCGGAATGCCGTGGTGATTACGGAAGCGTCTTTGGTAGGATTGACACTTATAGGGTTAAATCAATTATGGTATAGAGATTATCCGAGTTCAAAATTTCATTCACTTAATGATAATGGGGAATGGATGCAGATGGATAAACTTGGACATGTATTTACGGCTTATCAAATTGGTAAATATGGAGCAAATGTTTTAGCATGGAGTGGTGTAAGTAAAAAAGACCAATTAATTTATGGCTCGACGCTGGGATTTACATTTTTAACGGCTGTTGAGGTTTTTGATGGTTTTTCTAAAGAATGGGGTTTTTCCTGGGGCGATATTATGGCAAATGCAGCAGGCGCAAGTTTGCATATTGGACAAGAATTATTGTGGAATGAGCAACGAATTACACTAAAATACAGTTTTCATCAAACAAAATATGCCGATAAAAGACCAGAAAAACTGGGTAAAAGTTTATTAGAGCAGTCAATTAAGGATTACAACGGACAAACCTATTGGTTAAGCGTTAATCTTCATTCCTTTTTTAAAGAGACTAAACTTCCAAAATGGTTAAATATTGCATTTGGTTATGGTGCTGATGGCATGCTTACAGGTTTTGAAGATATTGATAATGAGTTGTTTACAAATCAAAATCGATACAGGCAATACTATTTTAGCCTTGATGTTGACCTTTCTAGAATTAAAACAAATTCACATATTTTAAGATCGATTTTGGATGTTTTTAACGTATTTAAAGTACCGTTTCCAACGCTGGAATATAGTCAAAACAGGGTTGCCTTTCATCTATTCTACTATTAAAAGAATCACTTAAACGATTAATTTTGAAAGTATTAAAAAAAATTCTAACTTTGCACGCTCAAATTTTCAGGTATATTTCAATTAAAATATGCTGAAGAAATTTTAAAAATTATGATAAAAACTATTGCAAGTTATTTTGCCCTATCGCTTACAATATGTAGTTTATTGTTTGTATCGCTCTCATCTGATGAAGCGATTGATTTGAGCAAATATTCGACCGAAGGCTTGGTGTTAAATTACACCGTGAGCCATGATGCTAGTACGAAGGATAGTGCTTTAGCATTACTTAATGAAAAAAAGACGTTTTCGCCATATTTAGAAAAGTCGTTTGTAGGTTTTAAAGAGGCCTTGGCTTTTAAAGAATCCAGAGGTAATTACTTTTCTGTAAATACTTTTGGTTATTTAGGAAAATATCAATTTGGAAAGGAAACTTTAAAAATGATTGGAATTTATAACTCATCAGAGTTCTTAAATGATCCTGAACTTCAGGAAAAAGCTTTTTTAGCTAATTCTGCACGAAATAAATGGATTTTGCGCCGTGAAATTAAACGCTTTGTTGGTAAAAAAATAAATGGCGTTATGATAACGGAATCCGGTGTTTTAGCTGCGGCACATTTAGCAGGACCTGGAAGTGTAAAAAAATATTTAAGAAGTTACGGAGCAATTGGTTTTTCTGATGCTTATGGAACTTCCATCCAAAACTATATGAAGAAATTTTCTGGTTACGACACATCTTTTGTAAAACCAGATAGAAAAGCTAAAGCCATTACAATTTAGAAGTTCAGTTTAGTTTTTATGAATGATAAATATTGTAGGTCTCTTGTGGAGGTCTACAATATTTTTTTTCCATGCTATTGCAGGTTTGGTCTTTATAAATTCAGTCGATAAAGTTAAATCACAAGCCACACATATTTGCGTTTGATTTTCTAAAACGTTAGAAAGATCTACGAGCATGCTGTTATTTCTATAAGGTGTTTCTATAAAAATTTGAGATTGATTGTGTTCAAACGATAAACGCTCCAAGCGTTTACTCTCTTTTTTCCTTTCATCTTTGTCAATAGGTAAGTACCCATTAAAAGCAAAGCTTTGACCATTCATTCCGGAACTCATCATGGCCAAAAGGATTGAAGATGGTCCTACAAGCGGAATGACCTTAATATTTTTTTGGTGGGCAATTTTTACAATATCGGCACCGGGATCTGCTACACCGGGACAGCCGGCCTCCGATAAAAGCCCAACATGAATACCTTGTAAACAGGGTTCTAAAAACTTGGGTAGATCGCTTGCGTCCGTAAATTTATTTAAATGAAAGATGTTTAAAGTGGACTGCGATTTACCGGCATTTATCTTTTTTATAAAACGTCGCGCCGTTTTTTCATTTTCAACAATATAAGTATTGACTTGCTCAATAATCTTTTTTACAGATATAGGAAGCACTTCCAAGGGCGCGTTGTCGCCAAGCGTTGTTGGGATTAAATATAATTTTCCTGTTGGAGACTTCATTTTTAAATACTAAAAAGTAAAAATACTAAATATAGATTGAAAAGATTTCAAATTAACTTATTAGCTATGATTGAGCAGGCTTCATCCAACATTTTGTATACCGTTTCAAAACTATGGTCATTACCCCAATAAGGATCTGGAACATCGTAATTTTGATTTGGATATATTTCGTTTAAGATAAACTTGACTTTGACAATGTCAAATTCGTTTCTTGCTAGCTTTATAGCATCTTGATAATTAATTTCATCCATGACATATATGAGATCAAACACGTCAAAATCTTTTACAGAAAATTGTCTGCCCCTTAAATTAGAAATATCTAAACCATATTTTTTGGCAATTTTAATAGAGCGCCTGTCTGGTGGATCACCAATATGATAATTCCCGGTGCCGACAGAATCTATAATAAAGTCTTTTTCGGGAAGTTTAGATCTTAAAATACCTTCGGCTAATGGAGACCGACAGATATTTCCGAGACATACCATAAGGATTTTACTCATATCTATTTGTGGTGTAAACGGTAATTCTTAAAATTTAAACCGAAAGCTTTTTGGTTAAATCCTCAACATATTTTCTAAATTGTTTATCGGTCGAAGACAAATTATCAACGGTTTTACAGGCATGAAGTACTGTTGCATGATCTCGTTTTCCAATTTGGGATCCGATACTGGCGAGTGAGGCTTTTGTGAGTTTTTTTGCAAAAAACATTGCTAATTGTCTGGCTTGTACAATGTGGCGTTTTCTGGTTTTAGATTGCAGCGTATCAATATCCATTTGGAAATAATCTGATACTGTTTTTTGAATATAATCTATAGAAACTTCGCGTTTTGTGTTCTTAACAAATTTCTCTACAACTTGTTTGGCCAAATCAATTGTGATTTCTTTTTTATTGAACGAAGACTGTGCAATTAAGGATATAATACCGCCTTCCAGCTCACGCACGTTACTTTTAATGTGCTTGGCAACATATTCAATAATATCATTTGGCATTTCAACGCCATCGCGATACAGTTTGTTCTTTAAAATAGAAACTCTGGTTTCAAAATCTGGGTTTTGCAGTTCTGCCGAAAGTCCCCATTTAAAACGTGACAACAAACGTTGCTCAATGTCCTGCATATCCACAGGTGCCTTGTCACTGGTTAAAATAACTTGTTTCCCGTTTTGGTGCAAGTGATTAAATATGTGAAAGAATACATCCTGTGTACCCGATTTCCCGGATAAGAACTGTACATCATCAATAATTAAAACATCAATAATCTGGTAGAAGTGAATAAAATCGTTTCTATTATTTTTTTTTACCGAATCGATATATTGTTGTGTGAATTTTTCCGAAGAAATATATAAAACCGTTTTATCCGGATACTTATCTTTTATTTGGACACCAATAGCATGGGCTAAATGTGTTTTACCAAGGCCAACACCTCCAAAAATAAGCAAAGGGTTAAACGACGTTCCACCTGGTTTTGCCGATACCGCTAATCCGGCACTGCGCGCTAAACGGTTAGAATCGCCTTCTAGAAAATTCTCGAAATTGTAATTTGGATTAAGTTGAGATTCAATTTTCACATTTCTAATTCCAGGAATCACAAACGGATTTCGCAACTCTTGGCTCTTATTATTTAATGGAACATCAACATCCTGTGCTTTTAAAACCGATCTGTTTGAGCTTGGAATTTTTTCGGTAAAGGGTTGCTTATTGCCATAAGTGTTTTCCATTTTAATAATGTAAACAAGCTTTGCTTTTTCTCCTAACTCTTTTGTTAATGCTACTTTAAGTATTTTTACATAATGTTCTTCGAGCCATTCATAAAAAAATTTACTAGGCACTTGAATACTTAACGCATTTTCAGAAAGTTTAACGGCGGCAATAGGTTCAAACCATGTTTTATAAGCTTGCGGTTGGATGTTATCTTTTATAAAATTAAGACAATTATTCCATACCGATTGCGCAGTTACACTCATTATTTATTTTAAGATTTATTAGTTAGTTAATTAAAAGAGAAGCGATGTTCTCTGCTGATTTTATAGCTTGACAAATATGTGAACAAAATTTTTAAAAAAAAAATGATTTGCTATTGAATTTAAAGAATTTTTTTCGCATGTTTAATACCTAGCCGAAGCTACAAAAAAATATCCAATAAGTTTTATGAAATTCGATGAAATACCAATAAGAGTGAGATATGGTGAAACAGACCAAATGGGCGTTGTGCATCATGGTAATTATGCATTATATATGGAAATGGGGCGAACCGAATGGTTGCGCAAGTTTGGAATTTCATATAAAAAAATGGAAGAGGATGGCATCATGTTACCAGTAATTTCAATGGGTTTAAATTTCAAAAAATCAGCCTGTTATGACGATGTAATTAAGGTAAAAACTCAACTAAAAAAAATGCCTACGGCGACCATTGAATTCGATTATGAAATCACGAATGAAAGGGGCGAAATTATAACTTTGGGAAATACTGTTTTAGCTTTTATTGATATGAAATCTAAAAGACCAATTAGAGCACCTAAATATATATTGGATTTATTAAGTGAATAGCATTACAGTTTTACTATTTCGATTTCAAACAACCGATTAAAAATCTCAAAAATAATTTTTGAGTCTTTTTTTCTAACAGAAATCGTTATCTGACAATTTAATTCTAATTTTTGATGCATAATGTTTAAGTTGTTCTCTTTTATGATCCGCATTACTTTATTCGTGTTTTTGTAATCGAAACAGATCAGATAATCAATATTTACCGTTCGTTCAATAATTTTCGAGACTTCGATTGCCATTTGGGACGAAGTCTTATAAGCATGTATTAAACCGCCGCCGCCAAGTTTAACACCTCCAAAATAACGTACAACGACAACTAATATATTGGTAACACCAAACGACTGAATTTGACCATAAATTGGCATGCCTGCCGAATTGTTTGGTTCGCCATCATCATTAACTCGGTAGGTAAACGTTTCGGTGCCTAATTTGTAAGCATAGCACCAATGTCTGGCAGCATGATGTTTTTTTTTGAGCTGATTAAGGTAAGATTTCACCTCGTCTTCAGATTTAACAGGAAAAGCATAACCAAAGAACTTGCTATTCTTGTTCTTGAATAAAACTTCGTTAGAAGGCTTGGTTATGGTTTTATAGGTGTCTTTTTCGGTCAAAACAGATGCTTATTAGTAATAAAAAGATTCTTAATGTCTTCGGTTTCAGGATATATATTCCAGATATGGATTCCCAATGATTCTGCAACTTGTGTGTTTTCGGCAGTATCATCAATAAATAAACATTCTTGGGATTTAAGGCAGTTTTCATTTAGAACAAACTCATAAATATCTATATTAGGCTTCCTTAAATGAATTTCATGTGAAAGGTAGAATTTATCAAAACAACGTTTAAAATCTTCGTAAAATGGGATGTGTTCTATAATCCAGTTAATATGAAGTTCGTTTGTATTGCTTAATAGGATGCATTTATACTTATTTTCAGCAGCAAGTTGTTTTATAAACTCCAACCGATGCCATGGAAAATTTTTTAAAATAATATTCCATGCATCAATAATATCTTGTTTTGATATATGAGGAAATGTATTTTGGTAAAATTTCAGAAAAGATTCAGTATTAATTAATCCTTGTTCATATAATATATTGGTTTTAATAATAGCTTCCGAAAAAGCATCAATGCCAAACACCTGTAAGGCGTTTGTCATAGCGCCCTCTTTGTCAAGATTTATAAAAACATCGCCAAAATCGAAAATGATCGTTTTAATCATATTATTTCCTGCGAAAGCAGGAATCTATTAAAGTTAATATAGTTTTTGTTTAGTATTTTCAAATAGTCTTAAGGTGTCGTTTTGTATCTTTTCTTCTATAACCATTTGCCCAGAAAGCTTTGGTGCCTTAACACCTTCGTTGCATTTCATGTTTCCAGTAAATACTCTGGCTTCATCCCAAAAGTTCGCATCAATAAAAGTTTGTAGTGTTTGTTTACCACCTTCAACAATTACCGAAGTTATCTCTTTATTAAACAGGACATCACAAATTTGTTGTGCAATAGAATGTTTTAAATTCCAATCAATAAATTCCAAATTCCGAGGCTTTGAACTTCGGACTTTGGTATTCGAACTAATAGTAATCGTTTCAGCTTCGTTATTAAAAATATTAAAGTCTTTGGATAGATTTTCTTCTTTGTCAATAACAATACGAATAGGGTTTTTTCCAGTCCAATTTCTAGTGGTAAGTGTTGGATTATCTTGCAGAACGGTATTGGTTCCAACCAAAATGGCTTGTTCTTCTGCTCGCCATTTATGTACAAGCTGAAGCGAATGTTTATTTGTTATCCATACAGGTTTAATTTCGTCTTTAGTTTTAGGCGCAATAAAACCATCTTGAGTTTCTGCCCATTTTAATATAATAAAAGGACGCTTTTTATTGTGATAGGTGAAAAAGCGTTTATGATGTTCTTTACAATCTTGCTCCAAAACACCTACAGTAACCCGACATCCAGCTTCTTTAAGTTTATTAATGCCTTTTCCAGCCACTTTTTCATTGTCATCAACACAACCAATAACAACATTTGGGATGTGATGCTTTATAATTAAATCGCTACAAGGTGGCGTTTTTCCAAAGTGTGAACAGGGTTCGAGGGTTACATATAAAGTAGCCTCCTTTAAAAGCGAATGGTCTTTAATAGCATTTATCGCATTAACCTCGGCATGATTGCCGCCATAAGGACTCGTGAAACCTTCTCCAATAATTTTATTATTATGCACAATAACGCATCCTACCATGGGGTTGGGTCGTGTAGTTCCCAAACCATTTTTGGCAATTTCAATACAGCGTTTTATGTATTTTTCATGTATCTTCACAAGCACAAAACTACATAAATTTATTAGTGTGCATAATTTTTTAATACGACGCATTGAACAAACCGATAATCAAGAGATTGAACAGATTATTAAAGCTATTTTTCCAGAGTTTAATATGCCCATGGTAGGAACGGCTTTTGAAGATAAAGAAACCCCGCAAATGTTTGAGTCTTACCAAAATAAAAATGAAGCGTATTTTATATTGGAAATAAATGGAAAGGTTGCCGGAGGTGGAGGCATTAAGCCTTTAAAAGATTTTGAAAATGATGTATGTGAACTTCAAAAAATGTATTTTGCGCCTAGTGTAAGAGGAAAAGGCTACGGCAAGATCATGTTTGAACGCTGCATGGAAGAGGCGAGAGCGTTAGGCTTTAAAAAGTGTTATTTAGAATCGGCTTCACAACTTAAAGCCGCCATTCATATTTATGAAAAATTCGGCTTTCAACATTTAAAAGAGTCGTTAGGCAATACAGGACACTATTCTTGTGGTGTTTGGATGATTAAAGATTTATGAAGCTAAAAGATATTCAAAAATTATTTCATAAGGCGTTAGATAGTATTTATGATAAGTATGAAGTTGATAATTTCTTTTTTATGCTTCTTGAATATTATCTTGATGTTAAGCGTATTACGCTAGCCTTGAAGCCAGAATTCAGCATTTCTGATGAAGCGCAAGAGCCTATTTTTAAAGCTTTACAAGATTTAAAACTGCAAAAACCAATTCAATACATTCTTGGGAACACAGCGTTTTACGGACTTCAATTTAAAGTGAATAACCATGTCTTAATTCCAAGACCGGAAACCGAAGAATTGGTAGATTGGATACTCTTGGAGGAACAAACAAGAACCAAACAACTTAACATTCTGGATATAGGCACCGGAAGTGGTTGTATTGCAATTGCGCTGGCGAAGCATTTACCTAATGCCAAAGTATTTGCGCTTGATGTAAGTTATGACGCCCTGAAAGTAGCCAAAGAAAACACAGAAAAAAATGATGTTACCATTGAATTTATTGAAGCTGATATTTTGAGTTTAGAGCGCGAAGATTGGAATTTGAAATTTGAAAATTTGGAGTTTGATATTATTGTGTCCAATCCGCCATACGTTCGTGAGCAGGAAAAGCACTACATGAAAGATAATGTATTGGACAACGAACCACATTTGGCCTTATTTGTTAAAGATGATAATGCATTACTATTTTATAAAGCAATAACAGAATTTGCTGTTAATAAATTAAAAGAAAAGGGTTTGTTGTTTTTTGAAATCAATGAGTATCTTGGTAACGAAATGATTCAACTGTTAAGCGAAAATAATTTTAGCAACATCCAATTAAAACAAGATCTATTTAGAAAAGACAGAATGATAAAAGCAACGAAAACAATATGAAGTCTATAGCAGTATTTTGTGGATCAAGTGAAGGCAATGATGACGACATTATTACGCAAGCTTCTCAACTGGGAAAAATTTTTGCTAAAAAGGAAATTACATTAGTTTATGGTGCGGCAAGAATTGGAATCATGGGACAAGTAGCACAAGGCGCCATTGATAACAAAGGTAAAACCATTGGTGTGATTCCAGACTTTTTAAAAACCAAGGAAATTGTAAATTCAGAACTCACTGAATTGTTTGTAACCAAAAACATGCATGATAGAAAAGTAATTATTTATGAAAAATCGGATGGATTTATTATGCTTCCTGGAGGGTTTGGCACTATGGACGAGTTTTTTGAAATCACAACCTGGGGACAATTAGGACTTCATCAAAAACCCATTGGCGTTTTAAATACCAATGGATACTATGATAATTTATTATTACAATGTAAAACCATGGTTAAAAACGGATTCTTAAAACAAGCGAACCTCGATGCCCTGGTTGTTGATGCAACGATTGAAGGATTATTAGATAAAATGGACAATTACAAGCCACTTGCAACTCCTAAATGGTTAAATAAAGAAGGACTTTAAAAAAAAGTAAAGGAAATTAGAATAAAATATTAGTGTACTTGCTTATCGGCAGACAGGTTAGTGGCAAATAAATAATATGGATTCCTGCCTTCGCTAGAATGACAAAACAAATGACAATAAATCAACAAATCCAACAACTACGCGATACATTACGCGAACACAATCATAACTATTACATACTCGATAATCCAACGATTAGCGATTACGAATTCGATATAAAACTAAAAGAATTACAGATATTAGAAGAGCAACATCCAGAATTTTTTGATGCCAATTCCCCAACACAGCGAGTAGGTGGCGAAATCACTAAAAATTTTGAAACGATTGCCCATGAACATCGTATGTACTCATTAGATAATTCCTATTCTAAAGAAGATTTACAAGATTGGGAAACCCGAATTAAAAAGTTGGTCGATGGCGATATTCAATATACCTGCGAACTTAAATATGATGGTGCGTCCATAAGTTTAACCTATGAACATGGAAACCTTATAAAAGCCGTAACACGAGGCGATGGTTTTCAAGGTGATAATGTCACGGCCAATATAAAAACAATTAAATCTGTTCCATTACATTTAAAAGGAGATTATCCACCAAAATTTGATATTCGTGGCGAAATCGTGCTGCCTTTTGAGGGGTTTAATAAAATGAATGAAGAGCGCATAAAAAAAAGGAAAGAGCCTTATAGAAATCCGCGTAATACAGCTTCAGGAAGTTTAAAATTACAAGATAGCGCCGAAGTTGCCAAGCGTCCGTTAGAATGTTTGTTGTATAACCTGACTGGACAAAAGCTAGGCATTCGATCCCAATTTGAAAGTTTGGAAAAAGCGAGATCCTGGGGATTTAAAGTACCGGAAGCGGCAAAGTTGGTGCATTCGATCGATGAGGTTTTGGAGTTTATAGCTTATTGGGATGTGCATCGTCACGATTTACCTTACGAAACCGATGGTGTAGTTATTAAAGTGAACGATTTATTTCAGCAGGAAGAGTTAGGTTATACAGCAAAGGCACCACGTTGGGCCATGGCGTATAAGTTTAAAGCTGAACAAGTCTCGACAAAACTGAATAGCATATCTTATCAGGTTGGTCGTACAGGAGCGATTACACCTGTGGCGAATTTGGAGGCTGTGGAATTGGCGGGTACTATTGTTAAGCGAGCTTCATTGCATAATGCCGATCAAATTGAAAAGTTAGACATTAGAGTTGGAGATGAAGTCTTTGTTGAGAAAGGTGGTGAGATTATCCCAAAGATTATTGCTGTAGATTTATCGAAGCGTCCAGAAAATTCAAAACCAACGCAATATATTGCACATTGCCCAGAATGTGAAACAGAGTTGGTGCGTCAAGAAGGCGAAGCACAGCATTATTGTCCGAATTATAATGGCTGTAAACCGCAAGTGATAGGGCGTATTCAACATTTTATTTCGCGAAAAGCGATGGATATTGAAGGTCTTGGCGGTGAAACCGTTGCTTTACTGGTAAATGAAGACTTGATTACCAATTATTCCGATTTGTACGAATTAACAAAGGAACAGGTGATTCCTTTAGAGCGTATGGCAGAAAAAAGTGCTGATAATTTGATAAATGGTATTGAATTATCCAAACAAATTCCTTTTGAACGCGTATTGTATGCTTTAGGGATACGCTATGTTGGTGAAACTGTCGCTAAAAAATTGGCCAAGCATTATAAAAACATTGATGCTTTGTCGGATGATTTGGAAGAAGATTTAGTAAATGTTGACGAAATCGGAATTAAAATAGCCCAAAGTGTTCAGGAGTTTTTTAAATCGGAAAACAATAAAGATATTATAGAAAGATTGAAAGGTGTTGGTGTTCAACTAGAAATTTCGGCCGAAAAACTGGCAAATCAAACCAACTTACTTCAAGGGCAAACTTTTGTTGTCTCGGGTGTTTTTGAAACCCTTTCCCGTGATGAACTTAAAAAGCTTATCGAAAACAATGGTGGTAAAGTAAGTAGCTCGATATCTTCTAAAACAAGCTATATTATTGCTGGCGATAACATGGGACCCAGTAAAAAAGCTAAAGCAGAACAGCTAAATATCACATTGTTGTCAGAAGCTGAATTCTTACAAAAAATAAGATAAAATACATATATTTACGATTAAAAGTATATTTTATCGTTTAATTACATTTTTTTTTATATGTTTGTCATTGAACTTACAAATGAGTTATGACCAAATCAAAGATTTTAATAGGTTTTGCGATAATTTTATATGTCCTGTTTGTTTTTTTTCAGTTTAATAAAGATTATAATATGTATACTCAAATTTTTGCATTAATAGTACCTACAATAACCGGCCTTTACTTTTTAAAAGTAAAAAACAGACCATTGTTTTTTTCGTTGTTTTTAATATTCTTTTCAATAGCCGAGCTTAGCATATTTGCTAGTGATAGAATTCCATATATGCTTGATTATTATGGGGGCAATGGGTTGTATATAGCCGCATATTCATCTTTATGTATAGAAATTATTAAAAAAATTGACTTTAAATTTATTTATAAAAGCTATTTAATGCATACGATTATATTATTGATTTTAAACATATATTTAATGAGTGTTTTATACAGTATTGTAAAGCCCTATATTGTAGATGTTGGTGAACTTGTTATTGAACTTTCGTATAATGCATCGCTTCTATTGGCATTGTCTTTTGCCTTGTTAAAATACTTTTGTGAGGATAATCACAAAGCTTTGTTGTTGTTTTTTGGAGCTTTAAGTATAGTATTGTCCGAAGTGGTTCAGCTCGCTTATTTGTATATGTCTGAAACTAATGCATTGAATTTATCTTATTCATCATTATTGGTATTGGCATTTTCAATTTTTTATTATCAAGCCACACTTAATGACAAAAAAGTAAACGTTATAGCGTAATGGCTTTTGTTTTATTTTATAAAAGGGATATCTTTTCTGTAGATATATAGAATCATAGCAGAAAGTATAAATGTAACAACTGCGGTTATAAATAATACACCGCTATCATTATTTACTGCAATGCCTATTTGTGTTAAATGCATAAATATCGCACCTCCAATTAAACCTAAAGTTAGTAACGCACCAGCCCAAACCGTTCGAGGAATAAGCAGTAAAATACTGGCAATAAGTTCTAAACAACCAATGCCAATTCTGCCTATAGGTTCTAAACCCACTTGTTTAAAAATATAAACGCTATCTGGGTGCGCTGTAAATTTAAAACGCAAGGTTTGGATTAAAATAATAGCAACAATTAATCGTAGAATAAAAGGGATATTTTTTTTCATAATGTAAAAGGAAATTTAGTAGCTATTTTAGACGATTTTTAAATTTAAACTTACTGTTCAATTTTAGGTTTAGATTAAAAATATATGAAATTTTAACAAAAAAATCGATGAAACGCATCTTTTTATCGTTGTAATTGATTTTTTTTATTATATTTGCGTAACCTATTTATGTAATGCTATTGTGAAAAATTGGATTAAAATAAAATATAATAGAGCTTTTATATGCATTCTGTTATTACTTATTGTATTTAATGTTGTTGCTACTATTAGTGAGAATTCATTATTATTACAAATTACCAAACCATTATTTATCCCGGCATTTTTAATGTATTATTTTGTTAAGAATAAATACATAAGTCCGGTATTCATTATGTTTTTATTGTTTTCATTTTTAGGAGATACCGCTTCTGTATTGTTTTCTAACGATTCAGTGATTAAAGTTTCTAGTTTGGCATATTGTTTAAGCTATTTATGCTTGCTTTATGTTATTGTTTCAAAATTTAAACGCATTGAATTCGATAAAATAGTAGGCACCTACCTTTTGGTCGTTTTTTTTATAAACGCATATTTTTTATATACACTATTTAATATCCTTCAAGCCATCATTCCAGATAGTTTAGAAGTCACACTATTCGGTATAAAAAGCATTTCGCTTATCGCCTTGGTATTTGTTTCGTTTGCCATTTACTTAAACTCTGATACCAAATTATCAATTATCTTTTTAGTCATGTCGTTGTGTTTCGTTTTTTCCGATATGTTGCATTACATCAGCAATTATTATATATATGACTGGAGTTTTGTAATCCTTGATAGAACGCTGCATAGCATAGGCCTTTTCTTTTTGTTTAACTTTATTATCGAACAAAATAGAAACTATAAAAAGCAATTGGTTAGCGAACGAATTTCTTCTGAAAACGTACTGGTATAAACACTTCTCTCAAAATTAGACCCACAATTACCTCACTAATTTACAAGTATTTTTATCACTACGAAATTTTTTAAACGACAGCTTCTCTATTAAAAGAAGACGTTTTAAATTCATTATAATACCTATAAATTTTGCTAATCTAATTGAATGTACTTTTTGCTACCTTTGCGCAAAGTATAAAGATGAATGTTTTAAAGGGTTTTAAAGAAAAATCTAACCGAAAGTATTTAAACGCAATTTTAACGTCACGTCAAATTGATGTGAGTGATACCAAAATTGAAAGTTTGGGCATTATCTTTTGTATTGATGAAATGGATGACTTTGAGATTTTCAGAGCTTTAGCATTGTCCATAAATGTAAGGCCAAATAAACTAAAAGTCATTGCTTATACCTCAAATATTAAAGATGCGCCTAATTCCTGGGATACCTATTTTCATCCAAAGGATTTTGGTTGGAGCGGAAAAATTAAAAACATAGAGTTGCAGTCTTTTTTGGACACTAAATTTGACGCGCTAATAAGTTATTATTCTGAAGATATATTGGAACTTAAATTATTAACAGCAGCATCCAAAGCAAAGTTTAAAATAGGAACATTACAAACAGATAAACGCTTGAACGATTTAATAATTAAAACAAGCCTTAAACAATTCAATGTTTTTAAAAAAGAATTGATAAAATACTTACAAATATTAAATAAAATTAAAAAATGAATAACAAGTTTATAGGCACTGGCGTTGCTTTGGTCACGCCGTTTAAATCGGACTTAAGTGTAGATCATGATGCCCTAACAAATATCGTTAATTTTAATATTGATAATGGCACCGATTATCTAGTGATCTGTGGCACAACAGGAGAAAGTGTCACAATTACCAAACAAGAAAAAAAGGAGATTATAGCGACTATTTCAAAAGCCAATAATAATCGAGTCCCTATGGTGCTGGGTATCGGAGGGAACAATACAGCAGAAGTTGTTGCCGAAATAAAAGCAACGGATTTAAGTAATTTGGATGCTATTTTATCGGTCTCGCCATATTATAGTAAACCGACACAAGAAGGTATTTACCAACATTTTAAAATGATAGCAGAAGCTTCTCCGGTGCCAATAATCTTATATAATGTTCCTGGGAGAACATCGTCTAACATGTCCCCGGAAACTACTTTACGATTGGCTAACGATTTCGAAAATATAGTAGCCGTAAAAGAGGCAGGAAATAAAGTGTCTCAATATTTAGAACTTTTAAAGCATAAAACTAGCGATTTTTTAGTCATTTCTGGAGACGACGATTTGGCTCTCAATATTGTTTTGGCAGGTGGCTCTGGTGTTATTTCGGTCATTGGGCAGGCATTTCCAAAAGCGTTTTCCAATATGATTCGTTTAGGTTTACAAGGGCATCCTAAAGAAGCCTATGACACGCATTTTAAACTTATGGGTATAACGAACTATATTTTTGAAGAGAATAATCCAGCAGGAATTAAAGCAGTGCTTGAAGCATTAAACTTATGTCAAGATACTGTTAGACTGCCTTTGGTGCCAGCAACACAGCAGTTAAAAGATAAAATCAACAAGTTCATTGAAAATTTTTAATTTTGAAGAATCTTTTAAAAGTTAAATATTACTTAAACCTAATCAAAACCTGATCTCAACAATTATTTTAGCTGAAATTAATATTTTCAAAATCCATAATAATAACTTACTTTTGCATCCTGTTTAAAAACTATGAAGAATTTTTTTTACATACTATTTGCGTCTATCCTTTTAAGTTCCTGTAGCGAATATCAAAAAGCGGTAAAGTCTACCGATATTTCTACCAAATTTAAGTTGGGGGAGGAACTATATAAAGAAGGAAAGTTTGCTAAAGCAAATAAACTTTTTGCCCAAATTGTTCCTAGCTATAGAGGAAAACCACAAGCCGAAAAATTAATGTATTTATATGCAAATACATATTATCAAATGAATGATTATTATTTGGCGGGTTATCAATTTGAACGTTTTGCATCCTCTTATCCTAAAAGTGAAAAAGTTGAAGAATCGGCCTTTTTAGGCGCCAAGAGCTTTTATATGCTTTCACCGGTTTATACAAAGGATCAACATGATACCAAAGATGCTATTGAAAAACTCCAGTTATTTATAAACCTGTATCCTAATTCAGAATATGTAGCAGAAGCAAATATTTTAATAAGAGAATTAGATTTTAAGTTGGAACTAAAGGCATATAGTATTGCAAAACAGTATAACCACCTTTCAGACTATGAGGCATCCATTAAATCGTTTGACAACTTTATTTTTGAATTTCCAGGGTCATCATTGCGTGAAGATGCATTGTTTTACAGATTAGATTCCGCATATCAGTTAGCGATGAATAGCGTTGTATATAAGCAGCAAAGTCGTTTAGAAGCAGCAAAATCATATCACAGTTCATTTAAAAACAATTATTCTAATTCAAAGTATACAGAAGATGTCGATATTATGCTTATTGAAATAGAAAAACAATTAATAGATAATAGTAGCACTAAAAGTTAGTATCATGATAGATTTAAAAAACACCAAAACGCCAATTAATACAACAACCTACGATAGAAATCAAATTGACGAGCCTACAGAGAACATCTATGAAGCTATTTCAATTATTTCTAGAAGAGCAGATCAGATTAATGTAGAGATTAAAAAAGAGCTTATCGATAAATTGGAAGAATTTGCAACTTATAATGATAGTCTTGAAGAGATCTTTGAAAATAAAGAGCAAATTGAGGTTTCAAAATTTTATGAAAAACTGCCAAAACCTCATGCATTAGCTGTTCAAGAATGGTTAACCGATAAAATTTACTACAGAAATACTGAAGAAGATAATCAAGAATAATTTTCGAGGATGTCAATATTAAGCGGCAAAAAGATACTACTAGGCATAAGTGCCGGTATTGCTGCTTATAAGACAGCATCATTAGTAAGATTATTTATAAAGGCAGGTGCAAACGTAAAAGTTGTTATGACACCTGCTTCAAAAGACTTTATTACTCCCTTAACCTTATCCACACTTTCTAAAAACCCCGTGCATTCATCATTTGTTAATGAAGAAGATGATAATGCAGTATGGAATAATCATGTCGACTTGGGTCTTTGGGCAGATTTATTTCTTATCGCTCCTGCAACGGTCAATACCATGTCTAAAATGGCAAATGGTGTTTGTGATAATCTTCTTTTGGCAACCTATTTATCTGCGAAATGTAAGGTCTATTTTGCTCCAGCAATGGATCTGGATATGTATAAGCACCCTTCGACCCAAAATACATTCGATTTTTTAAAACGTTTTGGAAATACCATAATTCCTGCAACTAGTGGTGAGCTAGCTAGTGGTTTGGTAGGCGAAGGTCGTATGGCAGAGCCAGAAGATATTATCACATTTATTGAAAATGATATTTTAGAGCAATTACCGCTAAAAGGAAAAAAAGTACTCATTACAGCTGGTCCAACTTATGAGGCTATTGATCCTGTGCGATTTATAGGGAATCATTCCAGCGGAAAAATGGGATTTGAAATTGCAAAAGCTTCCGCAAACCTTGGCGCAGAAGTCATTTTAATAACAGGTCCAACACATCAAAAAATATCTCACAGTTTCGTTCAAACTATTCCTGTAACGAGTGCAGAGGATATGTATGAAGAGGCACACAAGTACTTTACAGGTGTTGACGTTGCCATTCTTTCGGCTGCCGTTTCCGATTATAAACCAAAAGAAGTTGCAATTCAAAAAATAAAAAAGGACGACATTACGTTAACTTTAGAATTAGAAAAGACTAAAGATATTTTAGCTTCATTGGGAGAAATTAAGACGAACCAATACCTTGTTGGTTTTGCTTTAGAAACCAATAATGAACTTAAAAATGCAAAGGCTAAATTAAAAAAGAAGAATTTAAACTTAATTGTTTTAAATTCGTTAAACGATAAAGGCGCAGGTTTTAAAAGTGAGACCAATAAAGTCACCATTATCGATGATAAAGATAAAGTAGTCGAATATCAATTAAAGTCTAAAGCAGAAGTTGCTTCAGACCTTTTGAACCAAATACTAAAACAACTTCATGCGTAATATTGTATTCATTTTATTAATGTGTTTAAGCATTTCAGGTTTTGCTCAAGAATTAAATTGTAGCGTTGTTGTAAATGCAAACCAAACAGGAGACGAAAGCTTACCAATATTTAAGACTCTAGAAAAACAGTTAAACGAATTTGTAAATAATACCAAATGGACTAATAAAACTTTTGGAAACCAAGAGCGTATAGAGTGTAATATGGTAATAAGCGTTACGGAATACGTTAATAATTTGTTTAGAGCAACAATACAAGTGCAGTCTTCACGACCGGTATTTGGTTCGTCTTATAGTACACCATTGTATAATTATAATGATAAAGACTTTACGTTTCAATATTTAGAATATCAAAATTTGATATTTAATCCCGATCAATTTGAATCTAATTTAGTTTCAGTTCTGGCGTTTCATATCTACATGATGTTTGGTTTAGATGCGGATTCTTTCTCACAAAATGGAGGAGCAATCCACTATGATCAAGCACAAAAAATAGTTAATTACTCGCAGCAAGAAAACTTTAAAGGCTGGAAAATTGAAGACGGCTTACAAACCCGGTATGTGTTAATCGACAATGTTTTATCGCCAACGTTTAAAGAGTTCAGAAGTGTGATGTACAGTTATCACAGAGAAGGGTTGGATATCATGAGCGACAATCCTAAACTTGCAAAAGAGCATATTTCAGAAGCAATAAATGAATTTAAAGCCATGAATAATCGCAGACCAAATTCATTTTTATTACGTATTTTCTTCGATGCAAAGTCTGACGAAATTGAACAAATATTTTCTGGCGGTCCAAGTGTAAATATTGCTGATACAATAGAAACATTAAATAAAATTGCGCCGACCTATTCAAGCAATTGGAGAAATATAAAGTTTTAATATTTTATAGGGGCGATTTTAAAAGACTGCGAACTGAAGACTGAAAATGCTAACATCTCTCACTATAAAAAACTATGCATTAATTGACAGCTTACAGGTCAATTTTAACAACGGATTGTCTATTATTACGGGCGAAACAGGTGCTGGAAAATCAATATTGCTAGGCGGTTTGTCATTGATATTGGGTAAGCGTGCAGATTTGAACAGTTCAAAGGACAAGTCTCAAAAATGTATAATTGAAGCTGTTTTTGATGTTACAAATTATGATCTTAAAACGTTGTTTGATGAAGAAGATCTGGATTATGAGCCCCAAACCATTATAAGAAGGGAAATATTGCCTTCTGGGAAATCACGTGCATTTGTAAACGATTCTCCTGTAAATTTAAACAGTCTGCAAATTTTAGGCGAGCGATTAATCGATATTCATTCCCAGCATCAAACCTTACAACTTGTTAGTAACGATTTCCAGTTTCAAATCATTGATGCTTTAGCTAATAATGAAGCCGCTTTACAAGATTATAAGGAACAACTCACAGGATATAAAACACTACAAAAGGAGCTTCAAAAATTACTTGATTTTAAAACCGAAGCTATTAAAGAGCATGACTATAATTCATTTTTATTAAAGGAATTAGCCGAAGCGAATCTTAGAGATGGAGAACACGAAACCCTTGAAGAAGAGTATGAAACCTTAAATAATATTGAAGACATTAAAGAAAAACTTTCGCATTCAGATCGATTATTGAATAATGAAGACATTGGTATTTTAGGCACACTTTTAGAATTAAAAAATAATCTTCAAAAGCTTTCAGGATTTTCAGCGAAATATGAGGACTTATTGAATCGCGTGAACAGCAGCTTTATTGAGCTAAACGATGTGTTTAATGAAATTGAAGTGTTGCAGAGAAACTTAGAAGCCGATCCAAATAGATTAGAAGAGGTTAATATAAAATTGCAAACTTTGCATAATTTAATGCAAAAGCATGTGGCGAACGATGTAACCGAATTGATTAAGATAAAAAATGAATTAGAAGAAAAAGTATCTGTAACCGAAAATTTAGACGATACCATTCAACAAAAACAAATAGAAATTGAGTATAGTAATAAGCAACTTAATACGGTTTCTGGTAAGATTCATAAAAATAGAAGTGAAGCCATTCCAAAATTAACACGGCAATTAGAAACTATTTTGGTTGATTTAGGGATGCCTAACGCACAGTTTAAAATTCAATTAAGATTAAGCGATACGTTTTACAGTAATGGAAGCGATGAACTATCATTTTTGTTTTCAGCAAATAAAGGCGGAAATTTCAACGAACTTAAAAAAGCGGCATCTGGAGGCGAGTTATCCAGAATCATGTTGGCCATAAAGTCAATTCTTTCGAAATACATTCAGTTACCAAGCATTATGTTCGATGAAATCGACACAGGCGTTTCTGGAGAAATTTCGAATAAAATGGCTGATATCATGTTGAAAATGAGCGAATCCATGCAAGTATTTACAATAACCCACCTGCCTCAAATTGCAGCAAAAGGACACACGCATTTTAAAGTATATAAAGAAGATGTTAACGAGGTAACCAGAACAAATCTTGTAAAATTAAATCATGAGGAGCGTATTGTTGAAATTGCACAAATGTTAAGCGGTATTGAACTCTCAACATCTGCAATTGCACATGCTAAACAATTATTGAATTAATAGTATCTTTGTTTTAATGTAGGTACTGTTTGGTAAATAGTACTCAAGTTTTAATAATGGAATGTAAAATAACAGAATAACCAATCACCCAATAACTTTCCCTTTAGGGAAATGTCCGTAGGGCAAAGGGGAATAAACTAACTAGACATGTCATACAATTTATTAAAAGGAAAAAAAGGAATTATTTTTGGAGCATTAGATGCGAATTCGATTGCTTGGATAACCGCAGAGCGCGTTCACGAAGAAGGCGGAGAGTTTGTTTTATCCAATGCGCCAATTGCAATGCGCATGGGGCAAATTAATGAGCTCGCCGAAAAAACAGGCTCTCAAATTATTCCCGCCGATGCTACCTCGCTGGAAGATTTACAAAATTTGGTTGAAAAATCAATGGAGATTTTTGGTGGTAAAATCGATTTTGTTTTGCACTCAATAGGTATGTCTATAAATGTAAGAAAAGGAAGAGCTTATACAGACCAAAAATATGATTGGACTCAAAAAGGAACCGATGTTTCCGCAATGTCGTTTCATAAAGTTATGCAGACCCTATATAAAAATGATGCCATGAACGAATGGGGAAGCATTGTTGCTTTAACCTATATGGCGGCGCAGCGCGTATTCCCGGATTATAATGATATGGCAGATAATAAAGCCTATTTAGAAAGTATAGCACGTAGCTTTGGCTATTTCTTTGGAAAAGATAAAAACGTTCGCGTTAATACCATTTCACAATCGCCAACACCAACAACTGCTGGTCAAGGCGTCAAAGGATTTGACGGCTTTATCGCTTATGCCGATAAAATGTCGCCACTAGGGAATGCAACAGCACTAGATTGTGCTAACTATACCGTGGCAATGTTTAGCGATTTAACCAAACGCGTGACTTTACAAAACCTTTTTAATGATGGAGGTTTTTCTAATATGGGTGTGAGCAATGGCGTTATGGAAGCTTTTATGAACGAGTAGCTATCAAAAAAATATTTATATAATATTCAAGAGGCTGTCTGAAAAGTAAAGTTCTATGTCATATTGAGCTTGTCGAAATATTTTTA
>CAXMOQ010000004.1:26941-45170 GCA_964195015.1 uncultured Flavobacteriaceae bacterium
AAAATAGAATGACTTTTCAGACAGCCTCTTTTCATGGGTTTAATCGAAAAAAATTCCTCGAGGCTCTGCCTCGAGGTTTCCATTGAAATTGTCATTCCCGTGAAAACGGGAATCTAAATACAGAATTTCGATTTTTGACCCAAAAGGTCATAATGAAACCAGCGAAATGCCTCTATGGCCCTGCCTCGAGGATAGTTGGTTTCAAGAAATTCTTTATTACATTTGTGATATGCAATTACAGTTTTCGTTTATAATTCCAGTTTACAATCGCCCGAACGAAATAGAAGAACTTTTACAAAGTTTTTTGGCTTTAGATGCTGTTATAGATTACGAAATTGTGATTGTTGAGGATGGATCTAATATATCTTCAAAAGACGTTGTCGGGCAATTCAAATCCAAGCTCAATATTTCATATTTTTTCAAGGAAAATTCAGGACCAGGAGACTCCAGAAATTATGGCATGCAACACGCAAAAGGGAATTACTTTATTATTCTTGATTCCGATTGTATTTTACCAAAACAGTATTTAACCGAAGTCGTTAAAAGTTTAGAAAATGACTATGTCGATTGTTATGGTGGTCCAGATGCGGGGCATGAATCGTTTACAAATCTTCAGAAAGCCATAAACTTTGCCATGACCTCTTTTATAAGTACAGGAGGTATTAGAGGACGAAAAAATAGTGTTGGTGAATTTCAACCTCGAAGTTTTAATATGGGAATTTCTAAAGCAGCCTTTGAATCATCTGGTGGTTTTGGACGCATTCATCCGGGCGAAGATCCAGATTTATCAATTCGGCTTAAAACACTTGGTTTTAAAACTAAATTGATTCCAGAAGCTTATGTGTATCACAAACGGCGAATTTCTTGGCGTAAATTCTACAATCAAGTGTATAAGTTTGGTTTGGTGAGACCAATTTTAAATAGGTGGCATCCAGAAACATCAAAAACAACCTATTGGTTCCCTACATTATTTTGTTTAGGGTTTTTAGTTTCCGTTGTGCTTTACGTTTTAAATTTTGAATGGTTATTAATAAGTTATGGATTGTATTTTGTAATAGCATTTATAAATTCATTAATTTCAACAAAGCGTATTAGTGTTGCGTTCTTATCGCTATTAGCAATTTGTATTCAATTTATAGGCTATGGCTATGGATTTTTAAAATCGACTTTAGCCATACACGTATTAAAAAAAATACCTGAAAAACATTTTCCGGATTTATTTTTCAAAACGAAATGATCAAAATTATAAAGTCCAAAATATTATCATCCATAAAAAGCAGAAGAATAAATGTGTTTATACTTTTTTTGGTACTGGCTTTTATGATTTTAATTTTGGCGAAACTATCAAAAAACTATACAAACACCATTACATTCAATATTAATAAAATGAATGTTCCAGAGGAACATGTTATTCTCAATGATTCGAGCAACGAACTAGAAATCACCTTAAAAGCTCACGGTTTTAAGTTGCTTCAGTATTATTTTAAGAAGCCAAGTTTAACTGTAGATTTTGCAAAGGGCATTGATAAAAATGATTCGGTTTATATTTGGAGCAAGAATAAGACATACGCTATGATAAACTTTCAATTTGATAAAGAGGTTGAAATTGTTAACATCACACCAGATACGTTGCTTTTTCGATATGATGTTAATGCTATAAAAATGGTTCCTGCTGTTCTTAATTCCGAAATAAAATTCAGCCCAGGTTTTGATTTAGTTGAAACGTATATACTTATACCCGATTCAATTAAAGTTATTGGACCAAGCACATTAGTTTCTAATATTGAGTTTATTGAAACTGATACGTTGCGTTTAGAAAATGTAAAGACAAATATGGAAAAGACCATCAAGCTCAAGTTGCCTGATCATGAAGAAAACCTTAAGTTTTCAAACGCCAGAATAACGGTAACTGCAACCGTTGAAAAGTTTACCGAAGGAAAATTAAAAATTCCAATAACAGTTAAAAATATACCTGAAGGGCTATCGTTGAAATATTTTCCAAGAGCAGTTAATGTGTCGTATTATACGAGTTTAAATAATTTTAATACCATAACAGCGAACGATTTTAAAGTAGAATGTGACTACAACAAAATAAATAGTGAGCAGTCTTTTTTAATCCCCGAAATAGTTGAGAAACCGCAATTGGTTAAGAATGCAAAGCTCTTAAATCAACGTGTTGAATTTATAATTACAGAATGATTGTAGTTGGGCTTACAGGCGGCATAGGAAGTGGTAAAACAACAGTTGCCAGGCAGTTTAATACGCTTGGAATTCCTGTGTATATTGCCGATGTTGAAGCCAAAAAGTTAATGAGTATTTCCAAAACCATCAAACGCAAACTTACGCTGTTGTTCGGTGAAGAAGCCTATGTTAATGGTGAATTGAATAAACCTTTTATTGCCGAAACCATTTTTAACGATAAAACTTACTTGGATAAAATGAATACCATTGTGCATCCAAAAGTGGCACAGCATTTTTATAAATGGCTATTAAAACAAAAGGCACCCTATGTTTTAAAAGAATCGGCAATATTATTTGAAGGCAACAGTTATAAACAGTGTGATTTAATAATATTGGTTACGGCACCTAAATCATTAAGGATAAAACGTTTATTGCAAAGAGATAATACGACTAAAGCAAAAATACAAGCGATAATGGACAATCAATGGAGTGACGAAGATAAAATGAAAGATTCTCACTACGTGATAGTTAATGATACTTTGGTAAATGTGCAACGTCAAGTTCTTGACACACACGAAAAAATTCTTAAAAAACTACAATAAAGACCAGATTTTAACATTTTTGTTAATGTAAGGTTAAATGCTAAGATAACTAAATGTTAAAATGTTAATTTTGAGCGATGGGCAAAAAGATATTCATCTTGTTGGTGTTATTAATGAGTTTATCACTTATTGGGATCATATTCGTTCAGGCTTTTTATATTAAAAATTCAGTTAAAAACGAAGAAGAGCAGTTTGCGCTTAATGTTAAAAGAGCGTTGATTGATGTTTCCAATACCATTGAGGATCGCGAATATAGGGAATACGTCTATAAACTTCAAGATTTAATGGCAAGAGGTGTTAAAGTTGATACTTCTGCGATTAGAAATTTATATGTAAGACAAGATGATATAGATTCCAATGAAACGCTTATTTATAGAAATAGTATTTTAGAAGAAAACTACAAGTTATCTTCCTCGCTCTTTGACATAGGTTTAGATAGTATAAATATTAAGCGCATCCTTAACGAGCGTGAAACAAAGGTTTATAATAAATCTGATATTGAAGTTGGTTCCAATTTAAGTCCCGAAGCAAGATTATCACAAATTGGAAAGATTTCACGTACCGATGAAATTACCTTTGAAACCACATACAAGGATTTGTCCTATAGAACGCCAATCCATAAACGCGTTTCTAAAAAAGATATTGAACGCTTATTAAGTAAAAAACTGCGTCAGGATGATATCGATATTGATTATGAATTTGCTATTTACAGTAATGATTTAGCCACTAAAGTACAAAGTGAAGGTTTCGAACTTCAAAAAGCATCTACCTTTAGCGTGCCTATTTTTTTTAACGAGAATGATCAAAGTAATTATAATCTTTTAGTCAATTTTCCAGGACACAAAAAGTTCATTTTATCCTCAATAATTGGCATGACCATGTTGTCCGTCATTTTTACGCTCATCATAATTATCGCGTATTCAAGTGCTTTATTTCAGCTTATTAAGCAGCGTAAGATATCCGAAATAAAAACAGATTTTATAAACAATATGACACATGAGTTTAAAACGCCAATAGCGACCATTAATTTGGCTTTGGATTCAATAAAGAATC
The DNA here is from genome assembly GCA_964195015.1 of uncultured Flavobacteriaceae bacterium. Taxonomy (GTDB): domain Bacteria; phylum Bacteroidota; class Bacteroidia; order Flavobacteriales; family Flavobacteriaceae; genus CAXMOQ01. Next base: position 30,778 of record CAXMOQ010000004.1, read on the forward strand.
CGAAAATTATTGATGATAGGGAGAAAGTGTTGCGGTATCTTCAAATGATAAAAGAAGAAAATAAACGCATGCATGCACAGGTTGAAAATGTATTAAGAATATCTAAACTAGAAAAAAATGAACTCAATATTAGTAAGGATAGGGTTAAGTTACACGACCTTATAGAAGATGCCATAACGCATGTAGAACTTATTGTTGAAGATCGAGGAGGTTATATTAAAACCCACCTTGATGCAAATAAGTCTTCGGTGTTGGCAAATGAAACACATTTTACTAATGTTATAGTTAATATTCTGGATAATGCCATAAAGTATTCTCCAGAGTCTCCAGAAATTGAAGTTTTTACCGAAAACGTAGGAACCAATATTTTATTAAAAATAACAGATCGAGGCAGTGGCATGGGTAAAGCTGCACAAAAACAGGTGTTCGAAAAATTTTATAGAGAACACACAGGAAACATACATAACGTAAAGGGACATGGTTTGGGTCTTTCGTATGTAAAACGAATTTTAGATGACCATCAAGGGCATATATCAGTAGAAAGTGAAAAAGGAAAAGGAAGCACATTTATTATAAGGCTTCCATTAATATCATAATATTATGGACGAACAAAGAAAAAAGATTTTATTAGTAGAAGACGACCCAAATTTTGGGACCGTTCTTAAGGATTATTTAATGATGAACGACTATGACGTAATACATGCCAAAAATGGTATGGAAGGCTTCGAAAAGTTTAAAAAGGATGATTTCGATCTGTGTATACTCGATGTCATGATGCCTTACAAGGATGGTTTTACACTTGCTAAAGAAATTAGGGAGAAAAACGCCGATGTACCTATTATTTTCTTGACTGCAAAAGCCATGAAAGAAGATGTGTTAAAAGGCTATAAAGTAGGCGCAGACGATTATTTAAATAAACCATTTGATAGTGAAGTATTGTTGATGAAAATTAAGGCTATCATCATGCGTAAATCAACCGATTCGGTTACTGATAGCAAACAATTTGAATTTAAAATCGGGAATTTCGATCTGAACTCTAAACTTCGTTTTTTACGATATAAAGGTGGAGAACAAATTAAATTATCACCAAAGGAAAATGAATTGCTTCGTTTGTTGGCATTGCATGAAAACGATTTAATGCCACGTGAATTGGCATTGACTAAAATTTGGAGAGATGATAATTACTTTACATCACGTAGTATGGATGTTTATATTGCGAAACTACGTAAATACTTAAAAGTAGATGATACAGTTCAAATACTAAACATTCATGGCGAAGGTTTCAGACTTGTTGTGAATTCAAACGTGTAAAAATAAATGATTATTTATATTGAAGAATCCAGCCTAGAGCTGGATTTTTTGTTTTAAAATTTATCAAAGTCATCTAGAGCGAAAGCATTGCTATATGAATCTTCGTTAACCGTTTTGTTTTCGGTGGAATCGTAATCCACTAAAATTTCCCAAACGCCTTTTTCTTTTTCTAAAATCACGTGGAACTTGCCATAATGGCTTCCTTCATTTTCTGAATTTGGGTTAATTGTTAGCTTATAAATGCCACGTTCTGAAGCTTTATCATTTTTACAAATGCGCTCTAAAAATCTAAAGGAAATCGTTTGATTGATCGAGTCCTTTTCCCAACGCTCTCTGTAACCTAGAATATAATTGCTTTTGCCTCTAATAGTTTTGGAATCACCACCAATACGTACTAAATTTTCGTTGTGTAAACTTCCAAATAGTTCATAATCTAAAGCCTCAAAAGCTTTTGTAAAGTTGCTCCAAATTTGCGAATTAATAGCTTTTAAATCTTCTGTGTTTTGGGCATGAGTGATATTTCCTAAAAAAATAAATACCGTAATGATAAAAGTGCTAATTATTTTCATTCTTATCTTTTTAAAGAGAAAAGATACAAAAATCGTTAGATACGGCTTGTTAACCAAGTCTTTAAGTCATAAAAATTTTGCGGAGCCACACCATGACCAACAGGAAACTCGGAATACACATGCTTCATGTTATGCTGCTTTAAAAATGGCGCATTCTGTTTTGCCCAAGACACAGGAATGACTTGATCTACACTACCATGAGAACAATAAAAATCTAAATGCGAAAGATCTTCATCATTTAGGGTATTTGGTATAATATCTTTATTTATATAACCACTTAAAGCGATGATATTTTTAACCTTTTCAGGATAGGTGAGGGCAACCGCATAACTTAATATAGTACCTTGACTAAATCCTAAAAGCGTTACATTGTCTTTATTAACAGGATATCCCGAAACAGCTTCATCAATAAACTTCGCAACCAAATCTCTGGATAGTTTGGCTTGTTCGTTGTCATTCCATTTGCCCTGTTCTTCATCAAAATTGATGGCATACCACGCATTTCCGAAAGGTTGCATAGCATAAGGCGCTCTTACCGAAATAATAAAAAGCTCTTCAGGCAGTTCGCTTGCAAATGAGAATAAGTCGTTTTCATCACTGCCATAACCATGGAGCATAATTAACAATGGTGCTTGGTCTTGCAAGGAAGATTTGCGGATAATATGTGGTAAGGAAAGTGTTTTTGTTGACATCTACCGACCTAAACTTGAAAACCATTTTTGGTATAAATCGCCTACTAATGGAACGGTTTGTGCTTTGCCTGAAACGGCATTAATAAACCCGTAGATAAAGAGAACACCAAAAAACATATAAAACCCAAAAGTAATTAACCAACTGTCAAAATTACCGACAATGTACCCCAAAACAAAAAAAGTTAACCACAAGCCCAGTGCTTGCCTTATATGAAAACTTGCAAAGGCATTTTTCTTTTCGTTGTTCAAATAAAAAGCTATGATGGTTCCGAAAATTGTTAAATAACTAATTATTGCATTACTTTTCCCATCATTAATATCTTGCTCTGTCATGGTCGTTAATTTAAAAGAATTGAGTCGTTGGAAATAATACCGTAGACTTTGCCTTTTAAAGGCGTCGAATCAAAAATAGCATTTTTTGATTTAGAAATAATATCTTTTTTAGAAAAAGTGTATTCAGTCTCCGGATTAAAAAGCGTGATATTCAGCCTATTGCCAATATTAATTGGTGAATTTTTCAAACCAAATCGTTCTTTACCCTTTATTAATAAAGCCACAGATTTTTTTAATGTGAATATGGTGTTTAAGGCTCCAAACGCACTTTCCAATCCTACGGTGCCAAATTCAGCAAAATCGAATTCTACCTTTTTTTGTTCAATAGCTATTGGGTTGTGGTCACTGGTCACCATATCTATTGTACCATCTTTTAAGCCTTCTATTAAAGCATTAATATCATCTTGAGTTCGTAATGGTGGAAGCACTTTAAAATGTGTATTAAAGTCTTCTAAAGATGCATCGGTAAAGTATAAATTATGAATAGCAACGCTACAGCTCACATCTAATTTTTTGGCTTTAGCCTCTCGAATTAAAGCGACAGAGGTTGCTGTAGAAATGGTTGGGATGTGTAGTTTTCCGCTGGTGTATTCTAGTAAAAATAAATCTCTGGCGACTTGCAATTCTTCGGCGAGTGTGGGATTCCCTTTTAGCCCAAGCGCGGTACTCGTAATATTTTCGTTCATTACACCCAAACCGGAAATTTTATTTTCTTGAGGATAAGAACATACCAATCCACCAAAATTACTAGCGTACTGCAAAGCAATTTTCATAAGGTTAGCATTGCAAACGGATTTTTTGTAATCGTAAAAGGCGGCAGCACCTGCATTTTTCATATCAAATAATTCTGCTAAATCTTCACCTTTGCTATCTTTTGTTAAAGCACCAATTGGAACTAATGTCACAGCATGTTTTGAAGCTTTGGAATTCACAAAAGTAATATCTGCATTCGTGTCAATAACAGGATTTGTATTGGCATTCATGGCTACGGCAGTAAACCCAGAAGTTGCGGCAGTTTTTAACCCGTTTTCAATAGTCTCTCGTTCTTCAAAACCAGGTTCGCCAAAGCATACGCTACTATCAAACCAACCTTGTGAGATATGAAGGTTATCAAGTTTAATTTCACGATAATTATTTGGACTCTTAATGGCTTTGCCAATTTTTGAAATGATTCCCTTTTCAACCAAAATATCTTGAGTTGTATTATGGAACTCACTTTTGGAATCGATTATAGTGGCAGACTTTATAAGTATGTTCATTTAAAATATTTTAGAATGAGCACTTCGATAATCAATAATAATAATGCAAAAATAACAAACCATTTCCATAGGGCGTTAACTTTTGAATCACTTTTTATGGTATCGAAAATTTCGGTAATTGAATCACTGATAGTAGCTTCACTAGTAAGCGATGAAAGATCTTGATAGGTTAAATTACTTTCATCTCTATCGTAGTTATAGCTTACATTCTCAATAACTTGCGCTTTGCTGTTAATGCTGTAAATGCCTGCTGTTGCTGGCGTTTCGTTTGTTGTTACCGCAACTTTATTATTAAAATATTGCTGTTGCGGAATCATGTTAACGTCATTCAAGTTAAGCGAAATTATATCGTCTTGCTGTAATTTTATGGACACATCAAAGGTGTTTTCCTGACCAATGGTGTAATATAATTTTGGAATCTTTAAGCTTTGTTTACCAATATTGTAAAGTGTAGGAACGATTAACGGCGAATTTTTAAAGTTTGAATTGTCATCATTTAAGGCCGAAGAAAATATGTAAGTGTTTGAATTTTGAAATAAAAAGGCCTTACCATCTTCAAACTGTAATAATGACGATGCCGTAGTTGCTGATAATGCGTAAAAAGTATTCACTTTTGGGTACTGAAAGTTGCTGACCCTTTTTTCAAATACATCGCTATTGTATAGCGGATGCGAATAATTAATGGTTGTAATGCGTTTTTCAATTTCGGTTAAAGCCGTGAAACTTGAAACGCCATAATTTGATAAAAGACTATTGTAGGTTTGTAGGTTAATTTCGGCTGAAGGAATAACCATTACATAACCACCATGGTCTGCAAAGGATTTTAAAACGGCGATTAAAGAACTCGGAATACTGTTTAATTCGTTTAAAATAATGAGATTATGTTTATCTATATCGTTATAATTTAACTGCTCAAATTGTGTAGAGGTATAGTTAAATTCTCCCTCGGTATAAATGCGTTTTAAAAATGCATCATCACTTGAATTTATAGAGAACACATTAATTTTCGTAGCTTCATTGATATTGAAAAACAGACCATTGTCAAATTGTAGCGTCGCATCGTCAATACTAATTTTCCCATTTATAATTTTATTTACGGGTAATGAAAATGTTGTAAATGCCTCTGTATTTATAGAAACCGAAGTTTTAGCTAATAAATTAGTGCCATCAAAAAGTGAAACTGGTAAATTCTCGATGGGTTCTCCACTGTTTTTTAAAGCGATATGAAGCTCGATATTACTTGCAGTTGCTTTAGAAATATATAAACTGTCCAGTGAAATATTACTATTGCTAACAGGCTTTAAACTAACAAGATTTATATTTATTGTGGAATCATTATCCAGTTTAAACGCACTTTCTTTTTGTTGAAAATCTGAAATGAAGATTAAGCTTTTTAAGCTATTCGAATTTCTACTAAATAACTTTTTACTTTTTAACAAAGCAGCATTATAGGGTAATTGATTTGATGCATAATCCAACTGCAACAATTCATTTTTTATAGATTTTAAGGTCGTATTCTTATAAGTATTATTATTGGTGACAATAGAGATTTCTTCATCTTCTGGCACAGCGTTCATAATATCTTGAACAGCTCGTTTTAAAAGCTCGCCATGCGTGCCTTTGGATTGCAAACTAAAGGAATTATCAAGATAAATTACAGTTTCCTTTTTAGTGTTAAAACTATTGGATTGTGAGACATAAGGTTGCGCAAAAGCAAAAATTATAGCCGATAATAATAAGAGTCTGGTAATTAAAGTCAGCCATTTTTTTAGTTGTGAACTTTTACGGGTTTGCAGTGTGACTTTCTTTAAAAAAGCAACATTGGTAAAAGCTTCCTTCTGGAATTTTCGCAACTGAAATAAATGGACAATAATGGGAATAAGCAGCAAGAATAATGCGTAAAGAAGTTCAGGGTGTTTAAACTGCATCCATTTTAGATTTTTCAAATATAGAAAATGATAATGAATATAAGTACAGGCTTTTTAAGAAATTTAACAAAAGAAAAAATAATCGGTCATAGGTTTCATGTTCAGGTCTTTCATGTAATTTCTCACATAGTCTTGTGCCTCTTTGTTGGCAACCGTAATAATGCTTTGTGGGTTTTTTAACGTTTTAAGATGATTAAAAGGGTAGAGGTGTTGTCCATATATATCACGACCAATTTTTTTAGGATTGTTGCAAATCCAATAAAAGTCAACGCCGTGTTCTATTAAAATTTTCGCGGCCTTTTTGCCTTTTGTACCTGCACCCCAAACAGCTAACGGTCTTGATATATCATAATCCAGTTTTAAAAAATAGTGTAATTTAAGATCAAGAAAATGAATTTGCGCATAATGTTCTTGGGTTCTTGAAGAGCGGGTACTATAATCTCTCCAGTAATGCAGTACTTCATGACAAGGAAGGCATTGATAACGTTGCTCATAAAGCCGAAATGTTAAATCGTAATCTTCTGGCAAGCTTGTAGAATTAAAAGCACCGCATGCAATTAAATCGTCTCGATGCATCATCCAGCACGGCGAAGGAATAACACATTCTTTATAAATTTCAGAAAAATTATTACCGGTTTTAGTTAATGCGTTAATCCAAGTCTCATAATTTTGGTAGCCATCTCCAAGACCTTCTTCAGAAAAATATTTCACCAAACCAATGGCAACATGATGTTTCTCATGCGACATCAGGTTGTTTACTAATGTTTTAATTTTTCGATGGTGCATAATATCATCACTATCCATCCTGGTAATAAAATCGCCATTACTTTGTTTAAAGGCTAATTGTAAAGCGCCAATTATACCAGCTTCGGTATTCTTAAAAAGCTTAATCCTGTTATCTTGTTTTGCAAATGATTCGACCAATTGGTAACTATTATCTGTAGAGAAATCATCCACAATAAGTAATTCCCAATTTGTGTAGGATTGACGTATTATAGAGCTAATGCATTCAGTTAAAAAAGATTCAGTATTTTTAAAAGGCGTAAGAATACTTACTAATGGATTTTGCATAGGCGAATGTACTAAATTCATTTTTTTAACAAAACCTTAAGAATTTAGGCAGTAACAAACATTAGTTTTGGGCGTCAAAGTTCAAGAACTTAAATTTTATAAATGAAGAAGTATACACTAACTGCCTTATTTGCAAGTATTTTATTAGCAAGTTGTGGCACAACCAAAACAACTGTTAATGACCTTGCAACAGGCAATCCAATTGAAACATCTATAGACTTAACAAAAGTTGTAGACGATAAAGCACCTGTAACCATTAATCCGGGACGTTTTACTACAGAAACCGTTACGTACAGATTACCAAAAGTGATTCCTGGAACGTATCAAGTAAGTGATTTTGGAAACTTTATTGATGACTTTAAGGCCTTTGATTATAGTGGTAATGAAATTCCAGTATCTAAAACTGATGCAAATTCTTGGACTATTAATAATGCAACAACCCTAGATAAGATTACATATTTAGTAAACGATACATTTGATGTTGAAATTAATGGAGAGTTTCCAACGCCTTATTCAATGTCCGGAACTAATATAGAACCAGATAATTATGTATTGAATCTTCACGGTTTTATTGGTTTTTTCGATTCCTTAAAGAAGAGTCAGTACAAACTAGATGTCACTGCACCAGCAAGTTTTGTGCGTAGCTCTGCTTTGCAAGTTGCGGGATCGACAACAAGTCAGGATGGAAGTGTTATTACTTCAAGTTATTTTGCGCCTAGATATTTCGACATCACAGATAACCCAATGATGTATGGTAATCTTGTTGTCGAAGAATTTCAGGTTGGCGATATTAAAATTGTATTGAGTGTTTATTCTCCTACCAAAGCACATTCGGCAAAGTCCTTAAAGGAAACCATGTTTAAGATGATGCAGGCACAAAAAGCGTATTTGGGCGATGTTAACAGCACAGCACGTTACGATATTTTTGTTTATTTAGGAAGAGGTGACGAAAATTCACCAACAAAGTTTGGTGCTTTAGAGCATCATACATCTACGGTTGTGGTTATGCCAGAAGCTATGCCTCAAGAGGCTCTTGCCGAAAGTATGACCGATATTGTGTCGCATGAATTCTTTCATATTTTAACACCGTTAAGTGTACACTCTGAAGATGTTCATTATTTCGATTACAATGCGCCAACATTCTCAAAACATTTGTGGATGTACGAAGGTTTAACGGAGTATTTTGCTTCAGTATTTCAAATAGATGAAGGTTTAGTTACAGAAGCCGAATTCTACACTAAAATCATGGGGAAAATTCAAGCAGCTTCAGGTTTCGATGATGCGATGAGTTTCACAGTGATGAGCGAGAATATTCTTAATGAACCTTACAAAAAAAATTATGTCAATGTATACCAAAAAGGTGCTTTAATTGGAATGTGTCTCGATATTTTAATTCGTGAAGAAAGTCATGGGGAAAGAGGGATTTTATCGTTAATGAAAGAATTGTCTTTAAAATATGGTAAGAACAAACCTTTTGAAGATGATAAAATAATTGATGAAATTATTGAAATGACATATCCTTCAATACGGGATTTCTTTAATGCGCATGTTATTGGGAATACCCCAATAAACTACAACGCCTTTTTTGAAAAAGTAGGATTAGCGATTGGAGAAAGCAAGGTAAAAACTAATTATGTTCAAAATGCAGGAGCATTAATATTTGGAGCGAATCAGGAAAACGGAACTATTTATTTTAACAATTTAGTTTCAAGTAACAGTTTCTGGAATGAGCAAGGTGTGCAACCAGATGATATCGTTAAATCTATCGATGGAACTTTAGTGACAATGAATAATGCGAATCAAATTTTCGGACAAGTATTTTCATGGCAGCCAGGAAATGATATTGAAGTAGTAACCGTTAGAAATGACGAAGAGATTACTATTAAAACAACATTAACGCAATCTTACACTGTTGGTAAAGCATTACAGCCAAAGCCTGATGCTACGAATGCACAGACAGACTTACGTAATGCCTGGTTAAAAGGATAATCTTAAATTAAGAATTAAGAATGACGACTGACGAATTTAATATTTGTCAGTCGTTTTTTTTTAACCACATTTTATATTGAGCGCAATGCCTTCATTAATTCTTTAATTCGTATTTAGCTGGTTTTCCTTTAGATAAGGAGTTTTTAATAAACTCCCGTAAATCGTCGTTAGCCGATATTAAATCGTCATTGCGCAAATACATCATGTGGCCACTTCTATAGCCTTTAAATGTAAAGCGATCTTTTAATTTACCGCTCGGATCCATTTGCCACATCGTGTATTTAGCTGCAAAATATGTTGTGGCGCCATCATAATAACCCGATTGCACCAAAACTTTTAAATACGGATTTTGAGTCATGGCTTGCCTCAAATTGTCTCGGGTATTGTCGTTTCTTCTATCCCAAGGATGTACATCACCAAACATATTGTATTTAATATCGGTTTTAAAGTTGAGGTGCTCGCGGATATAATAATTAATAGCTGGTGTAAAGGAATGTAACCAAGATGTGAGCTCCGGATTCGTATCAGGACGCTCTCCTGCATCTTTTTTATCGAGTCCTAAATATCGAGAATCCAGTCGACCAATAGTAAAGCCTTCATCACGTAATAATGCTTTCCAGAAGAAACTTGTTGGTACATTTAAATTATGTTGCAGGATATCTTTTTCACTTAGTCCTGAATAATATGCCATTTTCTTGGCTGCCTCTTTCTTTTCTTGTTGAGAGATAAAACCGCCTTTTGCTAATGCTGGCATCAAGCTGTTAATGGCATGGGTTTCAACTTCTGGTAGGATTTCAAGTAAATCCTTTTGTTGTAGTGCTGCAGGCAGCTTTTTTTGATGCCAAGCTGCTGCTGTAAAATAAGGCAGATTTAACGCAGAATATATACTTTGTCCAGTTGTGTAAACATTATAATCGGCTGGCGATACTAAAATCACACCGTTTAAATACATCCATTGGTTGTTCTGTAATTCATTGGCCAGACCCATAACTCTTGGGCCGCCATAACTTTCGCCAATTAAATATTTTGGAGATTCCCAACGACTTTTTCTTGAAACAAAAGTGTTAATCCATTCGGCTAGATATTTAATGTCGGCATTTATACCGAAGAATTTTTCTCGGTCTGGTAATTTCCCTTCTTTATCTTCAATCATTCTGGAATACCCTGTATTTACCGGATTAACAAAAACAATGTCGGCAACATCTAGTATCGAATTTGGATTACTCTTTGTTCCATAAGGTTGCACGGGATAACCTTCGTTATCAATCTTTAAAATTCTCGGACCCGTATAAGCCACGTGCATCCAAACCGATGCCGAACCAGGTCCGCCATTAAAGGATATAATTAATGGTCTGTTCGTTCTGTTTTTCACATTATTACGCTCGTAATAGGTATAGAACAAAGTAGCCGTTGGTTCTCCCTTTTCGTTCCAAACGGGTTGCGTTCCCGCTGTTGCCGTATAGGATAAACTGATGCCTTTTATGGTAGTATTGTGAGTGGTTACAACCATAGTATCAAAAGGGATTTTTCTACTTTGAGAGAAAACTGTAAAAAAGGTAATTGCAAATAAGATTGATAGATGCTTTTTCATTTGTGAAATATTTGTGTTTAAAGGTATATAAAATAAATATTAAAACCCTTCAAAAACACCAAGTCCAAATAGAGCAAAGTCATATTTTACGGGATCTATTGGATCAAGTTTTCTTAAAGCAATATCTAATCCTAGCAAAGCTTTGGCGTCGTTTTGTTTACGGTGTATCAAGCCTAATTTTCTGGCTACGTTGCCAGAATGCACATCCAAAGGACAAGACAATTGGCTTGGAGATAAGCTTTTCCAAATACCAAAGTCAACACCTGTATTATCATTGCGAATCATCCATCGCAGATACATATTCAGCCTTTTTGCCGCCGAATTCTTTAAAGGATCGCTCACATGTTTTTGTGTTCTTTTTAAATGCTCGATCTCAAAAAAAGCAGCTTTGAATTTTGATATGGATGTTTGTAGTGAGTTATCTTCAGCATATTTTAAAAATACAGATTCCAAACCACCATAATTTTTATAAATGTATTTTAAGCACTTTATAAATTGGATGAAATCATTGCCATTAAAGGTTCTGTGTACAAAAGATTTGAGTTTCTCTAAATCGTTGTCTTGATGATGCATTACAAAATCGTAAGGCGCACTATCAAGCAATTCCATCATACGCTTTGCATTCTTAATAATGCTTTTTCTATTGCCCCAGGCAATGGTGGCTGTTAGGAATCCAGCAATTTCGATATCTTGTTTTTTACTGAATTGATGCGGCACTTGAATAGGATCACTTTCAATAAATTTTGGATTGTTGTATTGATTGACTTTTGTGTCTAGAAAGTCTTTGAGTTCTGCACTAGTCATCATTTAATACTTTTGAATAAAAGCCATCCTTTAAATTTGAAGTATGCTGTTGTGGGATTGTCTTAAAATAGGTTTTAAAATACTCTAATTGCTGTTTGTTTATAGCTGGTAAAGGTACATCGCCTGTTCCCCAAAAGAAATCGATGTTTGTTGGTGTGTTAATGCTTGTGTTCTCTAGTTTGACTTTCACAAAGTCCGAATCATATCTGCTATTACTATGTGGCGTTATGAAATAATTAACTGAAAATATTGGTAAGCTTGCATGAGAATTATTATCGGTTAATGCTGTTGCATTGATAGGATAAAATATTGGAATGGTGGTAATAAGTAAACTTATTGCGACGCTAGCCAAAATAATCTTCTTTTTATTTATAAATGTAGATATTATTAACAGAATAAATATAAATAGAAACGGAATGAAAAATCGGTATTGAGGCGATGTCAAAAACAAAAAGATCATATTTATAACAGCGACCACGTAAATTATAGCAAACGGTTTTCTTTTCCCACTCCGGAAAATAAACCAAGGTAATATTGTAAGTACTAACAGCATTAATTTATTAAAGACACCATGAAGTTTAGGTAGTATTAACCATTGTTTAAAAAGCGAAAAAAATGAAGAGTTATTATAAACCTCTTGCGATACTAAATATCCATTTGCTTTAGCTTCGGTAAAAAAGAAAGCTTCAATAGGTCTTGGTAAACGCCATGACCCCGAAAGACTTTCAATGCTTGTTAACGGATACAGCATATTTCCTGTAAGAATCCAATTTTTTATGCAGAATAGAACCAAAGTTAAACTTCCGAATAAAAGAATTGAAGTGCAATTCTTTTTTAATACCACAAAATGTTTTACAAATAGAATGAGTGGAAATAAACAAAATATAATGGCTGTTAATTTTATAAAAGCCAAGAATATTGAAAGCAATGCAATAGTTATAAAAGCCTTTCTGTTATATACATTGAGGCTTTCGATAAACTCATAAAAAATAATAAACGAAATAAGATAAATGGCAATATCAGGCGAAGGTGCACTTATAAACTGAAAGAAAAAAACATTGAGTACCGGAAACAATCCAATAATCAAATTAGTACTGGATGCTCTGTTTTTAATAAACTTATTAAGCTTTACAATCGCATAGTAATTTCCTAGCAATAAGCAAAGACCGCTCAAGTCATTAAAATTTTCGTATAAAAAACTAAAACTAAAAGCACTTTGTAAAATATGCCAGCCAGAGGCTTGTCCTAGAAATAAATGCAAGTTCACTAATCCTTTTACAAGGCCATAATCATTGAGCCATTTTATAGTTTGGATATAATATGACTCATTATCGATAACAAATGGAGGCGAAGCGCATTGTGCCAAAATGAGGACGGCTATAATAAACAATGCTGCTTTTAAAAAAGAAGATAGTTGTTGTGTTTCTTTTTTAAGCGCATTTAAATAGCCTTTTATATCCTCAAGATTGGTAAATAGTGCTAATAAAGAAAATATGAGGAGTACGACATGAAATTGCCAGTTTACTGCTAAGAAGATAGACCAAAATCCTGTGAAAAGTGCAATGCTAAAAAAGCCAAAACATAAAGTGATAACACTATTTGCCTCCTGGAGTTTTAAAAACCGATTCATACTAATACCAAATACTAATGTAATTGCAAAAATATATAGCCAGGAAATTAGTATGAAAAGCATGGCTTTGGTTTAGGTTAGAATCTTGCCATCAACCATGGTTAGTTTTCTATCGGCTAAATTGGCGAGTTCTTTATTATGGGTTACAATCACAAAGGTTTGCCCGAATTCATCACGAAGTTTAAAAAAGAGATTGTGTAAATTCTCGGCAGATTCACTGTCTAAATTACCAGAAGGTTCATCGGCAAAAATAATGTCGGGATTATTCATAAGCGCCCGTGCTACTGCGATACGTTGTTGCTCACCACCCGAAAGTTCGTTGGGTTTGTGCTCGTATCGTGCTGTTAAACCCAGAAAATCTAAAAGTTCTTTGGCGCGTTTTTCGGCTTTGGCTCTATTCGTACCTTTTATAAAGGCTGGAATACAAACATTCTCTAAAGCGGTAAATTCAGGTAGTAATTGATGAAACTGAAAAATAAAGCCTAGATGTTCATTTCTAAATTTGGCAAGTGCTTTATCATTTAGTTTATTAATGCTAGTATTATTAATTATGAGTTCACTTTCGGTGTTTAAAGACGCTTTATCCAATGTGCCTAAAATTTGTAATAAGGTTGTTTTTCCTGCGCCAGAGGCTCCTACAATAGAAACGACTTCACCTTTTTTAACATGAATATCGACACCTTTTAGGACTTGTAAATCGTTGTAGAATTTATGAATGTTTTTCGCTTGAATCATAGGTTGTCTTTCGAGCAATGAAAATACTACTTTACAAACTATTGCGCAAGAGTTAACCAGTTTTGTGTTTTAAGGCCTTTTTGATGTTATTGTAATCTAAATAATAAATGAGGCGTAGCGAGAAGACATGGTTACTAGGTTCCCTAAAAAGATTATCTAAACTTTCTAAATAATCATCTTTTGAAGCCGTTGTATCGTTCATTATTTGATTTCTATACAACGCAATCAACTGACTTCCTGGCGCAAATTCCCAGGCGTATTTTAAATCGAGATTCCAGATATTGAAATTCTGATTTGGATTATCAATATCATCTACGGTATAACCATCATTAGATGATAAGCGACCATCATCTTGCAATACAAAAAGGTCGTCATCATAAGTAACCGTACTCCAGTAATTTCTAAACGTAAGGCTTAAGCCATGAAATGAATTGAAATTATAAGTTCCAGAAATGGCATTGACAATTGTTTTTTGGTCATA
>CAXMOQ010000005.1:0-39057 GCA_964195015.1 uncultured Flavobacteriaceae bacterium
GCAAATGACTACGGATTTTAATAACAATATACTGGCAAAGGCGTCTTTTTTAAGGGCATTAGATACTTGGCGCTGTACAACGGGTATTAATTGGATAGTTGGCACGCCAACTGGTGTTGATGAGGCCATAAGTGGTGATGGAGTTAGCATCGTGCGATTTGGAACACTAGACGACGGTATTCTTGGACAATACATAGGTTATACTACAGGTTGTTTTACAAATGGTAATACGAGCATTGATTGGCGGGCACCAGAATTGGATATTGAGTTTGATGATGATGCTGCTGGGTTAGTTTGGGAATTTGGACCAGATCTAGCGATCTCTGGAGAAATAGATTTTGAAAGTGTAGCTGTACATGAATTAGGTCATGCCCATCAATTAGGGCATGTTATTGATCCTGGTGCTATTATGCATTGGCAAATTGGCACTGCCCAAAACAGTAGAAATTTAAGCCAAAATGATATTGATGGTGCGACTGATGTATATGACAGAAGTACTACAGCTGCTGTTTGTAGTGAAGCTTTAATGGCTCCTTATGCAGGCGTTTGTCCTCCATTAAGCATGACTGATGAAGAATTAAATAACAACATTAGCCTATTTCCAAATCCATCCAACGGAAAGTTCTATATCCAAAAAGCATCTTATATTAATTTAGAAAAAGTAATGATGTATGATATAAGTGGAAGATTAGTTTCAGAGCATGACATTTCTGGAGCATCAAACACCATGACTATTAATTTAAGATCGATTTCTAGCGGTGTTTATTTTGCGAATATTCATTCAGATTTTGGAGTAGCTACAAAACGTATAGTTTTAGAGTAATTCTATCTGTATAACTTATAAAAGGGATTCATGCGAATCCCTTTTTTGTTTAAGATTATGTCACATTCCTTAAAATCATTCTAAATATAAATTAATGTGCTTAAGTTTTTGTCTATGACTTTATAGTAAAGTATTTTTGCATGATATTAAACTAACTTCAAAAAAATGAGCGGATTTTTTAAATCTTCGATTGGAAGAAAAGTAGCCATGGCGCTTTCAGCTTTCTTCCTAATGTTTTTCTTACTTCAACATTTTGTAATTAATATTTTATCTGTTTTGAGTGCAGATGCATTTAACGAAGTCTCCCATTTTATGGGTACAAACGCATTAATTCAATATGGCTTACAACCTGTTTTAATATTTGGTGTTGTATTTCATTTTGTCATGGGATTTGTATTAGAACTTAGAAACAAAAAGGCGCAAGGTGCATCTTATGCCAAAAATAATGGTGGAGCGAATTCGTCTTGGATGAGCAGAAACATGATTTGGTCTGGGGTTGCTATTTTAGCGTTCATCATTTTACATTTTATAGATTTTTGGTTTCCAGAAATAAACACCAAATTTATTGAGGGTGATTGGTCAGGAATGCATGATGGTGAGTTTAGGTATTTCCATGAACTGCAAGAAAAGTTTTTAAGTCCGGTTAGAGTTGGTGCTTATGTATTGGCGTTTGTATTTTTAATGCTACACCTATTACACGGTTTCACATCAGCATTCCAATCTATGGGAGCAACGGCAGGGCGAAAAAAATTATTACAAAATATAGGTAAGGCCTATTCAATTATTATTCCATTAGGATTTATATTTATAGCAATTTATCATCACTTTAATCATATCCATTAATCTAATTATAGTATGGCTTTAGATTCAAAAGTACCAAAAGGTCCAATTAAAGATAAATGGACAGATTATAAAAATCACATCAATTTAGTAAATCCTGCGAACAAACGTCATATTGATGTTATTGTAGTTGGCACAGGTTTAGCTGGAGGTTCGGCAGCAGCAACTTTAGCAGAATTAGGGTATAATGTAAAAGCGTTTTGTTATCAAGATTCCCCAAGACGTGCACACTCCATTGCCGCTCAAGGCGGAATTAACGCTGCAAAGAATTATCAAGGTGATGGCGATTCAACATACAGATTATTTTATGATACTGTAAAAGGAGGCGATTATCGCTCACGTGAAGCAAACGTATATCGATTAGCCGAAGTATCAGCAAATATCATTGATCAATGCGTTGCTCAAGGTGTTCCTTTTGCACGTGATTATGGTGGATTATTAGACAATCGTTCGTTTGGCGGAGTGCTAGTTTCAAGAACATTCTACGCTAAAGGTCAGACTGGACAACAATTACTTCTCGGAGCTTATTCGGCCATGAACAGACAAATTGCTCGTGGTAAAATAGAAATGTTTAACCGTCATGAAATGCTAGATGTTGTAAAAATTGATGGTAAAGCCAGAGGAATTATTGCACGTAATTTAATTACTGGTGAAATAGAGCGTCATTCAGCACACGCTGTGGTTATTGCATCTGGAGGATACGGCAACGTTTATTTCTTATCAACCAATGCGATGGGAAGTAACACCACTGCGGCATGGAAGATTCATAAAAAAGGAGCTTATTTTGCAAATCCTTGTTATACCCAAATTCATCCAACTTGTATTCCGCGTTCTGGTGATTATCAGTCTAAATTAACGTTGATGTCTGAATCTCTTCGTAATGATGGCCGTATTTGGGTGCCTAAAAATATGGATAATGTGATGGCAATTCGTGAAGGTCGTAAAAAACCAACCGATTTGTCTGAAGAAGAAAGAGATTACTATCTTGAACGTCGTTATCCAGCCTTCGGAAATTTAGTGCCCCGTGATGTAGCGTCTAGGGCAGCCAAAGAGCGATGTGATGCTGGTTATGGCGTAAATGCGACAGGAGAAGCTGTGTATTTAGATTTTAAATCGGCAATTAACCGTTACGGAAAAGAGCAGACAAAAATTCATAATATTGAAAATGCTTCCGAAGAAAAAATTTACGAATTAGGTCAAGCTATTGTTGAAGAAAAATACGGAAACTTATTCCAAATGTATGAGAAAATCGTAGATGAAAACCCATATAAAACACCAATGATGATTTATCCTGCAACGCATTACACAATGGGAGGCGTTTGGGTAGATTATAACCTTATGACAACCGTTGATGGTCTATATTGTATTGGTGAGGCCAATTTTTCAGACCATGGAGCTAACCGCCTCGGTGCATCTGCTTTAATGCAAGGATTAGCAGATGGTTATTTTGTGCTGCCTTATACCATTGGAGATTACTTATCTAATGATATTAGAACGGGAAAAATTTCAACAGAAACAAAAGAATTTGACGAAGTTGAAAAAGAAGTCACTGATAGAATTAATTTCTTCATCAATAATAAAGGATCAAAAACTGTTGACCATTTCCATAAAAGATTAGGAAAGATTATGTGGGACAAAGTTGGAATGTCGCGTAACGAAGAAGGATTGCAAGAAGCTATTACAGAAATAAAAGCACTTCGTGAAGAATTCTGGAAAGAGGTAAAAGTTCCTGGTTCTGCAAATGAAATGAACCCAGAACTTGAAAAAGCTGGTCGTGTTGCAGATTTTTTAGAGTTGGGAGAATTATTTGCAAAAGATGCCTTAATGCGTGAAGAATCTTGTGGAGGTCATTTTAGGGAAGAGTCTGTAGAATTAGATGGAGAGCAACAAGGAGAAGCAAAACGTAATGATAACGATTACGCATTTGTTGCAGCTTGGGAATATAAAGGCGAACCAACAGATGCTGTTTTACATAAAGAAGCATTAGAGTTTAAGGATATTGAACTAAAACAACGTTCGTACAAATAGATTTTTAAAAGAGAAGAGAAAAAAGAATAAAGAAAAGAGAGAATAGACTAATGAGTTTTCGTAAAAGACATAATTATAAGAATTTAAAAATTTGGCAATTAGGTCTAGAGATTACGAATAACATTTCAGATGTTTTACAGGAGTTTCCAAATCATGAAAAATTCGATTTAAGCTCACAATTAAGTAGATGTTCAGTTTCTATGCCAAGTAATATTGCCGAAGGTTCAGCGAGAACGGATAAATCTTTTTCTCATTTTTTAGAAATTTCACTAGGATCTTCTTTTGAACTTGGAACACAATTATTAGTTGCTCATCATAGAAAATATATTGATGAATCTACATTGGAAAATTTAGAGAATAAAATTGAAGAATTTCAAAGAATGACTATGGGCTTTCAAAACGGACTAAATTAGATCTTTTTTCTATCCTCTATTTTCTTTTTTCTAATTCTGAAAGTTGAATTATTATCATAATATAGAAGTTAATTAACTAGTTTTTTTATAAATGAAAATAACATGAATCTTACATTAAAAATTTGGAGACAAAAAAACGCAAAAGCAAAGGGTCAGATGGTCGATTATAAAGTCACTGATATTTCAGAGCACATGTCTTTTTTAGAAATGATGGATGTTTTGAACGAACAACTAGTAAACTCTGGTGATGAGCCGGTAGCATTCGATCATGATTGTCGTGAAGGTATCTGCGGAATGTGTTCGTTATACATCAACGGTCAGGCACATGGTCCGGATAAAGGTGTAACAACATGCCAATTACACATGCGCATGTTTAAAGATGGCGACACCATTACAATCGAGCCCTTTAGAGCAGCTGCATTTCCAGTAATTAAAGATTTAGTGGTAGATAGAATGTCTTTTGAGCGAATTCAACAAGCTGGAGGTTATATTTCTGTAAATACATCTGGAAATACACAAGATGCCAACTCCATTCCAATTTCTAAACATGCTGCAGATGAAGCAATGGATGCAGCAACCTGCATTGGTTGTGGAGCCTGTGTTGCAACCTGTAAAAACTCATCTGCTATGTTATTTGTTGGCGCAAAAGTGTCACAATATGCATTATTACCTCAAGGTCAAGTAGAAGCTACAGACCGAGTAAAAAACATGGTAGCGCAAATGGATTTGGAAGGTTTTGGTAACTGTACCAATACAGGAGCTTGTGAGATTGAATGTCCTAAAGGGATTTCATTAGAAAACATCGCAAGAATGAATAGAGAATTAATGAAAGCAAGTATATAATAAGCTAGCCGAATAGTATAATTAACTAAATGATAAGAAAATCCCAAGCTTCCACTTGGGATTTTTTGATTAGATTTGGCGAATTAATTTAAAATAAAGTATGTTTAAAACAATTGTCTATATATTCATTATTAGCTTACTTTTTAATTTAAAAAGTGAAGCACAGCCTTTGCTAGATACCAAGCCGCTATTTAATGAAACCCTATTATTGCAGCATATAAAAACATTGTCATCGGATGCTTTCGAGGGAAGACGCACTGGAACCAAAGGTGCGATAAAAGCAAAACAATACATTATTAATCAGTTTTACACTTTGGGTGTTGCACCACTTGGTAAAGACTATGAGCAATCATTTTCATTTTTAAAAGACGGTAAAACTTATAAAGGAATAAATGTATTGGGTTTTGTAAAAGGAAGTGATTTTCCGAATGAATATATTGTAATTAGCGCACATTACGATCATGTAGGCATAAAAAAGGGTAGAATATTCAATGGCGCCGATGACGATGCTTCAGGTATAAGTGCCTTATTTAGCTTCGCTGAATATTTTAAAACTCATCCACCAAGACATTCAGTGGTTTTAGCTGCTTTTGATGGAGAAGAATTAGGTCTTAAAGGCTCTAAATATTTTGTTGAGAATCCTATTATTCAGCAAAAAAACATGATGATG
Organism: uncultured Flavobacteriaceae bacterium; assembly: GCA_964195015.1. Taxonomy (GTDB): domain Bacteria; phylum Bacteroidota; class Bacteroidia; order Flavobacteriales; family Flavobacteriaceae; genus CAXMOQ01. Next base: position 5,618 of record CAXMOQ010000005.1, read on the forward strand.
AATTTGAATATGGACATGATTAGTCGAAGTGACGAAAATGAATTATTCGTCGTTGGAACACGTCATAATAAAGCTCTTGAGTATGTGATTTTGAAATCTAATCAGTCAGTAAATGTCAAACTACTTATTGGTCATGACGGTAACGGGAAAGGACAGGACTGGACATACTCTTCAGATCATGCTTCTTTTTACAAAAAGGACATTCCGTTTTTGTATTTTGGTGTAGAAGACCATAAAGATTATCACACACCTACTGATGATTATGAAAATATTCAACCAGAGTTTTATAAGGAGGCCGTTCACGTCATAATTTCAGTATTTAATAAAGTAGATGCTTTAAGATTATAAACAATAGAATGGCTAAAAGACACCACTTATTTTTTGTCTTTCAATAAAAATTTAGAATGCACAACCCAATTACTTACTATAGCCAGCGGTTAGAAAAACACCAACGATTAACCGAAAAATTACACAAAAGACTAACTCTTTTTAGCACCTTTAGAATCCTTGCGTTTTTAACAACAGCTTTTGGTATTTACCTAACATTTTGGCAATGGCAAGTCGCAGTAATAATTTTAGTAATTGGCATTATCCTATTTATATATTTGCTTACAAAATATGTAAACATTAAGCGAGAAAGCGACCTTACCAAAGCACTTGCTATCATTAATGAAGACGAAATTAAGATAAATTCTGGTAAGTTTTTCGACAGAGACCAAGGACTGGAATTTCAAGATCCAAATCATTATTATAGTTTAGATATCGATCTGTTTGGGCCTGGGTCTTTCTATCAGTTCATCAATAGAACATCCATAAAAGAAGGCAGTTTAAAACTAGCTAATGCCTTAAAAGCTAATCATATTGAAGACATTAATATGCGTCAAGAAGCCATCAAAGAACTAGCTTCAAAACCAGAATGGCGGCAGTATTTTATGGCTACAGCTAGTTTAATAAAGGTTGAAACTCCTGCTGTAAAAATAATTGATTGGTTAAAAATCCACCGTTCATTTTTGCCAAAAACAATGCGATGGATTCCGTTAGTTTTTTCGATAGCATCTCTTGGGTTACTTTCTTTAATTATATTTAACGTATTAGACACTTCTAGTGTTGGATACTGGCTTTTACTTGGGTTAGGTATTTCGGGCATTTATGTAAAACGAATAAATATCTTGTCACAAAATACCGAAAAAGTTAAAGACACATTTAGGCAATACGCTTTGCTTTTAGACCAAATTGAAAATGAAACTTTCACATCGCCATTATTACAACAAAAGCAAAAGCATATACAATCTGAACAGAAAAAAGCGTCCTTGATATTCTCACAGTTCTCAAAACATTTAGATGCTTTAGATAATAGGAATAATATGATTTCTGCCATTTTTGGGAATGGATTTTTCCTATCGGATATTAAAAACGCCTATAATATTGAACTATGGATAAACCAATACAGCGATAAAGTTGCCCATTGGTTTGAAGTAGTCTCGTTTTTCGATGCGTACAATGCCTTGGGAAACTATACATTCAACCATCCTCAATACGTATTTCCAGAAATAAAGGAAAATGGAAGTACAATCGTAGCCCAAGCGTTAGGACATCCGTTATTAAATGTGACTAAAAGAATAGACAGCAACCTTACCATTAACAATCAAGAATTTTTTATAGCCACTGGCGCCAATATGGCTGGGAAAAGCACCTTTTTGAGAACAGTCTCTTTGCACATAGTTATGGCTAATGTTGGACTGCCGGTTTGTGCAAAATCGAGTGTGTATTCGCCTATTAAATTAATTACTAGTATGCGAACCACAGATTCTTTAACAAACGATAGTTCGTATTTCTTTTCGGAGTTAACTCGATTAAAGTTTATTGTTGATGCTATCCAAGAAGAACCTTATTTCATAGTGCTGGATGAAATTTTAAAGGGGACAAATAGTACCGATAAAGCTATTGGTTCCCGTAAGTTTGTTGAAAAGCTCGTGGCAAGTCATGCTACGGGAATTATCGCAACGCACGATTTAAGTTTGTGCGACATTGAAAAGGAATTGGACGCTGTGAAAAATTACTATTTTGACGCCGAAATTATTAACGATGAACTTCATTTTGATTATAAATTAAAAGAAGGCGTTTGTCAAAACATGAATGCTTCGTTTTTGCTTAAAAAGATGGAGATTGTTTAACGCCGTTTTTTAAGCACTCAATAATATTCGACGTTGGTCACTATGTAATGGGTTTTTGTACATATTTTTTGACAGTTAACTCTTTTCTGGTTACATTTCCAATTGGAAATGGTCTTTATAAACAAACATATTTCACAAATTTTGGTACACGTCCTATTTTGGATGTTGTTTGTGTTTGTATCCCTTTTTATTTTTTCGGTATTTTATTGGCGGGAGAATCCTTTTCTTCAATACTTGTCAATTTTAGTTGTCATTGTCTACATAAATAACCTCATCCTTTTACCGTTATTCGTTAAAAAAAAGCTGTATGTGCTTTACAGTCTGGTATTTGTTATCATATCATTTCTGGCGACACAATTATATTGCAATGTCTTTGCGCAATGTGGTTGTTCATTCCTAAAATGTTTAAGTGATTATTTGTGGCAAACACTGGTGCCACTGATTTTCTTCTCATTTATTTGGATGTTGTATCGTTTTATTGATAAGCAAGATGAAGTTGAAGCTATAAAAAAAGAACATGCAGAAATGGAGCTTAAATTCTTGAAGTCACAGATAAATCCGCATGTACTTTTCAATAACTTGAACACCATTTATTCGTATTCTATAGAAAAACCCAATGAAGTTCCCGACATGATTTTAATGCTGTCCGATAATTTGAAACACGTCCTTTACGAAAGCAATACCGAAACAATTTCGTTGCAAAAAGAAATTCAGTTTATCGATAATTATATGAAGTTTCAACGCATTCGAACGGAAGGTGTAAAACAAATCCATTATAATAAGAACATCGATTCAAATAATCACCAAATCGCGCCTTTACTTTTAATTACTATTATTGAAAATGCCTTTAAACATAGTACTTTGCATAGCGATATTAATATTACGATTAATGTGAATAAAGGCATTTTGGAATGTATTTGTGAAAACGAATTTAAAAAGGAAAAAGTGAGTGCAGATGAATTTAAAATCGGCCTGCAAAATCTTGAAAAACGATTGCAACTTATTTATAAAGACAACTTTGAATTTAATGTTGTTAAAACCGAAACGTTTACGGTTAGATTAAAACTAAAATTGCAATAAAATTAATGTCTCCTCGAGCGTAGTCGAGAGGTTTTCAATGAGTAGAAGAAGGTCTCGACTGCGCTCGACCAAACAATAAAATATTAAAAACAATGACCTGCATTATTATTGAAGACGAAATTCCAGCACAAAAAATTTTAAAGAATTATATAGGAAAGATTCCTTATCTAACATTGGTAGATACTTTTAAAGCAGCTATTGAAGCGAATTCGTTTTTAAACAGTAATGATGTTGATGTTGTCTTTCTGGACATTAATCTCCCCGATATTTCTGGAATAGATTTTATAAAAACCATTAAGAATCCACCAGCCATTATAATGACAACGGCTTATCCAGAATATGCGGCTCCTAGTTTTGAATTAGACACCATTGTAGATTACCTAATAAAACCCTTTTCTTTCGATCGTTTTTTAAAAGGGGTGAACAAAGTAAAAGAAAGGCTTAATAAGGAAGACGTTGTTTCTAATAACGATTCCGATAATTATCGGGACGAAACTATTTTTTTAAATGTGAATAAAACAATGCATAAAATTATCATTAGCGATATTTTGTATGTTGAATCCAACAGAAATTATATCACTGTTGTGACAAAAAATCAGAAGTTAACATATATAGAGTCTTTGAAAAACTGGACTGCAAAACTTCCCAAAGATCAATTTATACAAGTCCATAAATCGTTTGTTATAAACAGCAAGTTTGTAGATAAACTTTCGGGAAACGAAGTATATGTCAATGCCAATAAAATCCCAATAGGAAGAAATTACAAACATGAGTTATTAAAGTTGTTGAAGATTGCATAAAGCGTCGTCATTTCGCATAATTTTCTTTTAAAATTACCAAGCTGTTGGCGGGCATATATGAAGAAGTTATTACCTTTACTATTATGCAACACACCTCTAAACTCCCAAATATAGAAACAAGTATTTTTGCTGTGATGAGTGCTTTGGCGAATAAGCACAACGCCATTAACTTGTCTCAAGGTTTTCCAAATTTTATGAGCGACCAAAAACTCATAGACTTAGTATCTAAAGCAATGAATTCTGGATACAATCAATATGCGCCAATGCCTGGGAGTTTTGCGTTGCGTGAAGCTATTGCGAATAAGTTTAACTTACTATACAATGCGAGTTATCATCTAGAATCTGAAATCACTATAACGGCAGGAGCAACACAAGCTATTTATTCGATTATATCGGCTTTTATTAGACCAAACGATGAAGTCATTATTTTTCGACCAGCGTACGATTGCTATGAACCAACTGTTGAACTCAATGGCGGAAAAACGATCTCTGTTCAGCTTGAAGCTCCAGATTATAAGGTAAATTGGAACGAAGTAAAACAAAAGATTAATAATAAAACGAAGATGATTATTATTAATACCCCACAAAACCCCTGTAGTTCTGTTTTTTCTGAAGCTGATATGCTAGAACTTCAAAAATTAACTCAAGACTCAGATATTATGGTGTTAAGCGATGAGGTTTATGAGCACATTATTTTTGATGGCGAACAACACCAAAGTGCGTGTTTGTTTCCCGATTTAAAATCACGAAGTTTTATCGTAGCGTCTTTCGGGAAGACCTTTCATAACACGGGTTGGAAAATGGGCTATTGTTGTGCACCAAAAACATTGATGGAGGAGTTTAGAAAAGTGCATCAGTTTAATGTGTTTTGTGTAAATCATCCCATTCAAAAAGCACTCGCCGATTATTTACAAGAACCCAACCATTATCTGGAATTATCACAATTTTATCAGCAGAAAAGAGATTTCTTCTTAAGCCTGATTAAAAATTCTAAATTCAAATTTAAACCGGCAAAAGGCACTTACTTTCAGGTTCTAGATTATTCGGGAATTACTGATGAATATGACCTCGGTTTCGCAAAACGATTAACTATTGAACACGGTTTGGCGTCCATTCCGTTGTCTGTTTTTAATGATAATAATCTTGATAATAAAGTACTACGATTCTGCTTTGCAAAAACCGATGAAACCTTAAAACAAGCAGCCGAAATTTTAAATAAAATCTAGCTTCATCAACCAATCAGTTTGTTTGTCTTTCCCAATATAGTAAGGATGAGAATCAAAGGTTTTAAAATCGTAGCGTTCATAAAAACGAAAAGCACTTAAATTCTTTTTCCAAACGCCAAGCCATAAAAAGGCAACACCTTTTGATTTTGCGATATCAATAGTTTTAAGCAACATCTGTTTTCCAATTTGCTTGCCTTGGAAGGTTTCTAAAATATAAATACGCTCTAGTTCTATTGAGGGTTTTTCAAACTGTTCATTTTGAGCATCGTTTTCATTAAGTTTAAAATAGCCAACAAGTTCTTCATCCAAATAAACAAAGTAAAACATAGCATTCGGGTTTAAAAGTTCGGCTTTAATACTGGCTTTGTTAAAAGCCGAATCCATATAGTTCTTAAAATCGTCTGGATCGTTGTGTTTTTCAAAAGCAGTAATAAAGGTATTCCGCGATATTTCTGTAAGCATATCGAGATGTTCTAGAGTACATATTTCAAAAGATAAATTCATTGAATTAAATTTACTTAAAAATAGTTACTTTTAAAGGATGCAAGAGGAATTAAAAGTAGTACTGATTCAAACCGATTTGGTTTGGGAAAATCCTGAACAAAATCGCAATAATTTAGTTGAAAAAATTAGACAGATTAGGGAATCTGTAGATTTGATTGTGCTTCCGGAAATGTTTACAACAGGGTTTACTATGAATGCTTCAGCGGTTGCCGAAACCATGCAAGGCGATACCGTAAATTGGATGCAGCACCTAGCATTAAAAAGTAATGCTGTAATTATTGGAAGTGTGATTATTTCAGAAGAAAACACTTTTTATAACAGACTTCTTTTTGTGTATCCTAACGGAAAAATAGAATGGTATGACAAGCGCCATGCTTTTACGCTTGCAGGAGAGGATAAGGTCTTTACATCAGGAAATAAAAAACTTATTGTAAACTATAATGGCTGGAAGATTTGCCCTTTAGTTTGTTATGATTTGCGTTTTCCTGTTTGGGCAAGAAACACTGAAGATTACGATGTTTTAATATATGTAGCCAATTGGCCAAAACCAAGGATAAATGCCTGGGATGCTTTGTTAAAAGCTCGGGCGATTGAAAATATGAGTTACTGTATTGGTGTAAATCGCGTAGGTGTAGATGTTAATGATTATGAATACTCTGGACATTCGGCAGCGTATGATGTTCTTGGTAGTAGAATAGATACTATTCCAGACAATACCGAACATATTGAAGTTGTAACCTTATATAGATCTCACATCGAAACCTATAGAAAAAAACTCAACTTTTTGAATGACGGAGATGCGTTTATTCTATCAACGTAAACTCGTGGATGACATCCCAATTCGCTCTTAATTCCAACAGCTTTGTATCATAGCTTACACGTTCAGGTTGTTCTTTTTTAAGAAAGTTCCCAGTGTCATATTTTTTATTCCCATTCGTATCAAAAATCACTCTTAAATAATAGTCGCCACTATCTACATGTCTAAAGTCTATAGGTTCCGGTTTTGTGCTGTAAAATTCTGCTGTTACTTCATTTTTATCGTTAGTAAGCTGAACAATAACAGGATAAATCGTGTTTTGTAATATAACACGGGCATTCCCATAATCATCATATGCTTTAGTACGTAATGAATAATTTAAAGTATCGTTGGTTTCATTAAAAAAATCGGTGAATGTATTTGGTAACATTTGTATTTTGTAAATATTGCTCTCACTTTTTTCAAAGTTAAAAGTGTACGTATTTGTTATAGAGTCCAGAGCTGTAGTGAAATTAACCTTGATCGAATCTTTGTCTAAAATGGTCACATTGCGTTCATCAAAATTCACAAAAGGCGTACTGCCGGAAATTTTAAACGCTTCACTAAACATTATATTTCCAGAAGGAGATGCCTTAATAATTAACGAATCGCGTTTTTGGTCTTTAATTTTGACCGTAAAGTCTTCCTCGAAATTGGTATTTGTTACTTTAAATAAAAGCGAATCGACTTCTAACTTAGGCTTGTACCAATAATTTAAAGAATCGGTTTTTTCGTCCTTAACAACTCTATATTCAAAGCCTTCTGGTGTATCAGAAATCATGTTAATATTCATGTTTTTATAATCGCCCTCATACCCAAAAGCTATTTTTTCACCAGAAATCATGCGTGGTCTTGTCGCTTTAAAATCTGAATCTTCTTTAAATAATTTCAAGCTGAAAACAGAATCGCTTGGCACATCAATATAAGTTTTATGAAATCCTATTTTATCTGTTTTTTGCTGAAATTTATTATCCTGATTTTCGTCTTTCAGCGCCATAAGCATATACTTTCCGGCTTTAATATTTTCGATAGTAAACGTAGTTAAACTATCCAGGGTATTGGTAACATATTTGGGGTTTTCTTTATAAACGATAGAGTCGCTAAATGTAGAATCGATTTCATATAAAACTACCGATACAAAGTCGTCGGGTTTTCTGTTTATGGCATCAAGAATATGACCTTTCACGGTAAGTGAATCAATATAATCTCCTGTAGAAAACACATAGCGATAGTATGAAAACGGGTTTTCCTCGTTGTTATCAACTATGCTGTTCCCAAAGTTAAAAGCGTAGGTCGTGTTTGCTGCGAGCGTGTCATAAATCTTAATCGTAATATACTTGCTTGCGCTTCCAAGCGGCGTGACTTCGGGCGCAGGATCCATAGGAGGCGAAATAATGAGTTGCTTTTGCAGATCCTTAATTTTTATATACTCATCAAAATAAATCTTGATTTCATCCCCTGTAAAATTGGTTGAAAAATTTTCAGGACTAGATTTCGTAATCTTTGGAGGGATGATATCTTTTTCACCACCACCAGGCGTGCCACGATTTGCACAATTAGCTAAAATAAAACTTACAATAGCTATAAAAATAAAATTTGACAGGGCTTTAGGCATTCTCTATTAACGATTTTGTGCAAAGAAACAATTTATTTAGGACTAACGGAAAAACGATTAAGCAATTGCCATGGTGGCGATACTTATTTTTAAATATTTAGCTTGGTTTAGCACATTAACACAAGCTTCCATGGTTGCGCCCGTTGTTATAATGTCATCGACTAGAAGAACGTGTTTACCTTCAATTTTTTGTTGATTTTGAATGGTAAACAACTCATCGTTATTGTTCCAACGGGCAAATCGTTTTTTATACACTTGGGATTTCGTATTGGTCACTTTAATAAGAACGTCATCTAAATATTCTGTATCTAATGCTTGCGCAATATGCTGTGCGAATTTGGCAACTTGATTATAACCTCTTTGGCGCAATTTGTTTTTATGCAATGGCACTGGAATTACAGCATCTATAGATTTATATTCGTTTACTGTTCTTAATTCTTCACCCAGCCAATCGCCTAAAAATACACCGACATCTTCATAACCTTTATACTTTAAATGATGAATGAGGTGTTGCACGATGCCTTTTTTTTCAAAGCGTAATAAAGCTGTGGCATGTTCAACTTTTACACGACCATAAAATACTTTTGAAACAAAATCGTCCTTGTTAAAATGAAAGTTAGTGACGGGCAAATCATGTCGGCAAGTTGTACAAACGTAATACTCATTATCATTTAAATGATTATTGCAAGTGTAGCATACTTTAGGAAAGAATAGATTAAGAATATTTCTGGGAGCGTTCAATATGATTTCGTTTATTAACTTGAATAAAATTAAGGATTTCTAAATTAATATCGTTTAAGATTAAAACACAATAAAAATATGCAATAATTTCACTTTCACTCTTATTGTTTGAAGCGGTTTTATATTTTTGCAGCATGGCAAATCAAGATGATCAATTTAAGAGGGTAATCTCTCATGCAAAGGAATATGGTTATGTATTCCAGAGCAGTGAAATATACGACGGACTAAGTGCAGTGTACGACTATGCGCAAAATGGTGCAGAACTCAAAAAGAATATACGCGACTATTGGTGGAAAGCCATGGTGCAAATGCACGACAATATTGTAGGGATAGATGCCGCAATTTTTATGCACCCAACCACTTGGAAAGCTTCTGGGCATGTAGATGCCTTTAACGATCCGCTTATCGATAATAAAGATTCTAAAAAGCGTTATCGCGCCGATGTTTTAATTGAAGACTATTGCGCTAAGATTGAAGCTAAAATCGACAAGGAAGTTAAAAAGGCTGCAAAACGGTTTGGCGATGCTTTTAATAAAGAAGAATTTGTTACTACAAATCCTCGGGTTTTAGGCTATCAGGAAAAAATTAGTGCCATTCTTTCCAGAATGGGCAAATCTTTAGAAAATGAAGATTTAGCCGATGTAAAAGCATTGATAGAAGAACTGGAAATCGCCGATCCTTTAACGGGCTCAAGAAACTGGACTGAAGTCAAGCAGTTTAACTTGATGTTTGGAACTAAAATAGGAGCTTCTGCCGAGCATGCTTTGGATTTATATTTACGTCCCGAAACGGCACAAGGTATTTTTGTGAATTTCTTGAATGTACAAAAAACAGGACGGATGAAAATTCCTTTTGGGATTGCCCAAACAGGAAAGGCCTTTAGAAACGAAATTGTGGCGAGGCAATTTATTTTTAGAATGCGTGAGTTCGAACAAATGGAAATGCAGTTTTTTATTAAACCCGGAACACAAAAGGAATGGTACGAACAGTGGAAAGAAACCAGATTGAAATGGCATTTATCATTGGGTATGGGTGCTGATAATTATCGTTTTCATGACCATGAAAAATTAGCACATTATGCCGATGCTGCTTCCGATATCGAGTTTAAATTCCCATTTGGTTTTAAAGAATTGGAAGGCATCCATTCAAGAACCGATTTCGATTTAAGTCAGCACGAAAAATTCTCTGGGAAGAAATTACAATACTTCGACCACGAAGAAAATAAAAGCTATGTCCCGTATGTTGTAGAAACTTCTATTGGATTGGACCGCATGTTTTTAGCTGTATTCTCTAATTCATTACAAGAAGAGGAACTGGAAAACGGAACAACACGAACTGTTTTAAAATTACCAGCAGTTTTAGCGCCAACCAAAGCAGCCATTTTCCCATTGGTTAAAAAAGATGGTCTGCCAGAAATAGCACGTAGCATAGTGGAAGATCTTAAATGGGATTTTAATGTAGCTTATGACGAAAAGGATGCTGTTGGAAGACGTTACAGACGCCAAGATGCCAACGGAACCCCATTTTGTATTACGGTGGATCACGATACTTTAGAAGATAATACAGTAACGATTAGGTACAGAGACACTATGGAGCAAAAGCGGGTTAAGATTGAAGAACTGCGTGATATCATCAAACAAGAAGTTGATGTCAAGTCGTGGTTAATGAAAATGTAATTGCCTGTTAAACTTATTTGTCATTCTTGAGATTTATACTGAAATTGCTTCAGTAAGGCACGATGCCATTAATAAAAATCTCAAATTATCGGTTTGGTTTTATAGGAAAAATCAACATAAAATTTACGGTTTTCCCACAGCAAAAAGTCATGGATTAATTTTATCTTAGTCTTGTAAATCTGTAAAAGAATTATTTTAAAATAAAATTATGTTATGGACTACATAATTTCCAAATTTTGAACCGTAGATAAAAACCCAAACTTGAATTTAAGTTTGGGTTTTTAGCGTTAAAAATATGCCTTTAATTGTACCGTTCCTGTATGAATGGTTTTACTGGTTTCGGTCTTTCTGCCAAAATAGGTAAGATTAAGATCTAGAAATTTAGTCAATTTTTTTTGTGCCAATAAACTCCAGGTATAGTTTTTCCCGGGTTGCAAACCTTCCATCATTTGATATGCCACGGGAGCATTGGGATTGCCATTAAAGCTATTTGAAAAATAATTTAACTCACCATTTATAGTCGCTTTTTGGCTATTGGAAAACGTAAACGATGCGCCATATTTTTGCTGTTTTAAAGTTTCCAAGCCGCCAATAATATTATCCTTGTTTGTATGCTGGTAAAATACATCGAAGCGCGAATTATCATTTAACAAATACGATAATTTTGGGTTGATACGTGTTTCGTTTATTTTATAATTTTTACTGGCATAATTCTCACTCACACTTTCGTTGACATCTATAGCCGATTGAAAATTTACCAGCCAACTTTCGGCAAACTTATGATTAAAATTAAATTGATGGCTTTTTAAATTATTCTCGATAAATCCTATCGATAATATATTTCGCGATTGATTATTTAAGAAAGTATAAGAACTTGTGTAATGTTGTTTTCCGCGATTAAAATAGAATACATTCCTAAAGTTAAGTTGTAAACCCAATTCATTTTCAGAATCGCTTACAAAAGGATTAATATTAAAATTATTTCCATCACGTTTATTTTTCCTGTCTATTAAATAAGACGCTTGGTTATAAAAATGTGACCAGAATTTTTTTGACTTATTTTCCTCTACCGACCAGTGTGACGGATTAATAGTCAACGTTTGGCTCAATCTGTTTTGATGCGTTTTTATAAACACACGATTCGGCAATAACACACGTATATAAGTGCCTTGATCTTGAAATTGTGCCAGTTCAAATTCTTCAAGCTCCTGAATACCATTATTGTTATAGTCTATCCAAGTATAAGCACCTTGCCCTGGCTCAACTTCAACATAGGTAAAATCCTGTTGTGGTAAAGTTCCAGAATTGGTTTCAAAAACGGTATTCCACTGAATTAATTGATCGAAAAAACGCTGGGAATATTGCAACCTAGAGTTTAACGATTTCTCATTTTCGACATTTTTATCTTCATTTTTAAGTGTTCTGTAATTTACATAAAGCGATAAGTTGGTACGGTTATTTTGAATAATTCGCGAATCTAAATAAAAGGTGTTAGAGGTGTTTACTTTTTGTAATTCATTGTTTCTAATACTGTCATTAACGCGATTTTTATAACCAATTTCAACAAATACTTTTGCACTATCACCAACACCTGCAAAAAACTCATAAGACGAGAATTTCTGGCTTAATGCCGTTAACGAGTCTGTAATGGTATTTTTTTGTTCGTTATTTTCCGTAGCGAGTTTTGTGCCAACCCAACCTTTTTTTAAATTGTACGTTAGTCGGTTAAACGACCTCAAGAATATTGATGAATTAACGTCGGATCTAGCATTTAAAAAACTGGAACTCGATAAAACATTAAGATTGTTTAGTTGAAAGCTCACGTTTGCTACATGGCGATTTCCATTAAAATTTTCGGAATAATTCAAATGCTCAAACCGGTAGGTTGCCACGCCTTTTTCAGGATGCACTAATTGCAATCCCGTAATTAAAAATTGTTGATTGCCTAGCGGGTTCTCAATATTCCAATCGCGATTAAATTCGGCATTATATAAGCGTTCAATAGTTCTGAAATTCTTTTGAATATAATCGGCTTCGGCAAAAGCCTTTAAACTCCAAAGGCTATCATTTTTAATAATAGTTTGATCAATTTTTATTTTTCCTGCAAAACCGTTGTTATCGTTGTCATCAATAGTTGAAAACAAATTCAAATCATTTTTACTACCGGCAGCTTCAAAGCTGATATTGGTTTTTTCGGTTGACCTATAACTGCCGTTTACAATGGCAATTTGTAATTTAGTTGGTGCAACGAGTTGCACAATAGGCGCATAATTTCCTTGTGGAATTCCAGCAACTGGAGCTACATATTCATAAATATTATTGATAGCATTGATGCTGCTTAAAATATAATCTCCTTGATTAATGCCTACTAAAGTGAAGGTTACACGATACAATTCATCATCAGGATCATTAGAAAAAACAAAGGTGTCAATCCCGTTAATGAGTTCTTTTTTATACAGGATGCGGTTTTCATTATATGTTTCACGGACATCAGAGGGCGCAACCATTAATGATCGGTCATCTCCTGCATTCGAGAGTATCTGTACTTGTTCTTCCGATAGGTTTTGCTGTAACGGTTGGTTTTTAGCGTCACTTTCAGAATACACAGAAACGCCAACCTTAAACTTTTCGCTTTCGTATTGTCCGCCACCATAAGCCAACAACCTAGAGTAATTACGATCACTATATTGATAATCTACAGTAATACGCATTTCGGAAGTGATGGGAAAAGTTGAATTAAATATAATTTCGCCGGCGTTATAATCAATAATATAATCGTTGTTTTCACCACGTGCTATTACTACACCATTTACATAAACGGTTTCACTACCAGATATAATAAGTACAAACAGCTCTCCATTGACACCTTGCAATTTATAAGGTCCTTGATTACCTTCTTGAGCCGTAAATTCACTTCGGCTAAACTGTCCACGTACAAGTGATCCGGAGGCAAGCAAATTGGTTCTGGAGTCGTCGCTCCCAAATTTGGCATTAATAGATAAACCCTGAACACGCTTATTAAAATTAGCGAAATATGAGGTATTGTTTTCTAAATCGATATCACCAGCGCGAATACGCCATTTATCGGTAAATAATTCTATAAATACCTGATCGAATTCATCTAGCCGTTGCGAATAACCACTTTCCTGTAGCGGAATATTAGCGTCTTGTATAGAGGCGCGTAAAGATACTTTGTCATTTAATTTTCCAGTAATTTGAAGGTCTAATTCACTGTTTAAAACCGAGTTTTGATTGTTCCCAATAGTAACACCTCGCGAGATGCTACCAGATGAGGTTAAGCCATCAAAAGGCATAAAATTATTTTTTTCACTGGGTTGTGAAAGTTTATATAGTTTTTGAAGATTATCATTACTCTCCACAATCACGTTTTCATCTAATTGCTTATAAGTCTTTGTTAAAAACTCTGGGTAAAGCAAATAATCTATGATGATGGAATCGGTTTCGACAGGTTTTTTAAATGTTAAAATGGACTTTGCAAAATCAACGGAATAGAATGTAGAATCAATAACCGAATTATCCTTTCTTTTAATTAAGAACAAACTTGAATTAATGCTGACGCTATCAATAATGATAGAATCTTTTACAGCCACTTTTTTAGTTCTATAATTAGATGTTTGATCTTGGGCAAAAGCACAAAAACTAATAGAATAAATAAAAAAAATTACTATATATTTCATTAGATACTTAAACTGCAAAAAGTATAAAATATTTTGTTAATAGTTTTCGTTAAATCTGCCATAAAATAATAGTGTAAAAGTAATGCATTATTTAATTTAGCTGAAATTTGTTGAGTTTATAAATTAAACGAAACAATCCTGATAACAATCAGGATCTTAATCATTTTAAGATGTAATCAATGAAGATTATCTCATACAACGTAAACGGCATTCGCGCAGCAATAAATAAAGGCTTTATGGATTGGCTTAAAAGCGCAAATCCAGATGTGATTTGTTTGCAGGAAATAAAAGCGTTAAAAGAACAGTTAGATCTCGATATCTTTGCCGAAGCCGGTTATCCGTACAGCTATTGGTTTAGTGCACAAAAAAAAGGCTATAGTGGTGTTGCTATTTTAAGTAAGACAGAACCAAACTATATTGAATATGGTACGGGCATCGCCTCTATGGATTTTGAAGGGCGAAACCTTCGTGCCGATTTCGATGGTGTTTCTGTCATGAGCATGTATTTGCCGTCTGGAACAAATTCGGAAAGACTAGAGTTTAAGTTTAATTATATGGACGAAATTCAGGAGTATCTTACATCCTTGAGAAGTAGTATTCCAAATCTCGTAGTTTGTGGCGATTATAATATTTGTCATGAAGCCATTGATATCCACAATCCTAAAATGAAAAACGTTTCTGGCTTTTTACCAGAAGAGCGTGAATGGCTTGGAGGTTTTATAAATAGCGGATTTATAGATTCGTTTCGGTATTTAAATAATGATTCTCAACAATATAGCTGGTGGAGTTATCGTGCTAATGCTAGAGCCAATAATAAAGGCTGGCGATTAGATTATGCCATGGTTTCAAAACCATTACAAGAAAAACTTAAAAGAGCCGTTATACTCTCTGATGCTTACCATAGTGACCATTGTCCAATACTAGTTGAAATAGATAATTAGTAGGCAGTCACCGTTTATGGTTTTTGCAAATAGTTATTTTTAAATTGAAGTTTTGTCAAATAATATTAATAAAGAAAAGGAAATCAGTTGAGTCATAATATAACAGTAAGCACTGAAAGCTGGAACTACGCCTGAAGACTAAAATAAAAATCTAAACATAAAATGAAAAACAGAATCTTAACTTTAGCAGTTGCAACAGTATTAATCACTTCTTGTGTTTCACCAAAAGTATACAAGGATTTAGAAAACAAGTATACCAATTTAAAACAGGAAAACAGAAAACTTTCAGACGAAAATGAAGTGCTTCTTAACGCAAAAAACAAGAATGAAAATGATTTGCGTGATCTTCAAACAGCTTATGATAAAGCCGTTGTACAGCGTGATAAATTACAGGGCGATTATAATGCAACCAAAGCAAATTATGACAACTTAAAAGCTTCGTATGATGCTTTGGAAAAAAATAGTTCTTCCGCCATTGCCGAAAATTCTAAAAAGAACAGAGAGTTATTGGCACAACTAGAAGCTAAAGAACAAGCTCTAGCCGACGAAAATGCACGTTTGGAAAAACTTAAAAAGGAACTGGAAGAAGGGTCCAATCGTGTTGCAGAATTAGAAAGTGTCATTGCTGCCAAAGACGCAGCCATGACCCAATTAAAAGACGCTATTTCAAGAGCCTTAACCGATTTTGAAGGCAAAGGTTTAACTGTAGAGCAACGTGATGGCAAAGTATATGTATCAATGGAAAACAAACTATTATTTAGTTCCGGAAGCTGGGCTGTTGGAACAGAAGGTAGAAAGGCGGTACAACAATTAGGAGGTGTTTTGGGAGACAATCCGGATATTGCCGTATTAATTGAAGGGCATACAGACAATGATCCTTACACAGGAAGTGGTCAAGTAAGCGGCAATTGGGATTTATCAACAAAACGAGCCACTGCCATAGTTAATATTTTAAGCGAAAACACGAATATAAATCCAGAAAATTTAACAGCTGCCGGACGTGGTGAGCATGCCCCAATCGCAACAAATGATTCGACTGAAGGGAAAGCCAAAAACAGACGCATCGAGGTTATTCTAACACCAAAACTGGATGAGATTTCTAAATTGTTGAATGATATATAATAATTTTTTTGTCATTCCGTACGTGATCCGGAATCCATTGTTATTTGAATTTCAATTATTAAGATTTCCACTTTTTCGGAAATGAAAAACAAGTTTTCAATGAAATGAGTCATTACTATAAAGTTAATGTTTCCAAAATGATTATTGGCGAATTCCATCTGACAAGATAGCAACAATTAAAAGTTAACAGATGAAATTCACAACACTACCAAATACAAACATAAAAGTCAGTAAAATATGTTTAGGTTCCATGACTTGGGGCAACCAAAACACCGAAGCTGAAGGTCACGAGCAACTCGATTATGCGTTTGATCAAGGTGTAAATTTTATTGATACCGCCGAGTTATATCCCGTTCCGGCAGAAGCCAAAACAAGTGGGCGAACGAGCGAGATTATTGGGACTTGGTTACATAAAACCAAGAACAGAGATAAGGTTATTTTAGCTAGTAAAATTGCTGGATCAGGCGATTATACAGCTCATATTCGCACATCGGGATTTGATCCGGAAGCGATAAAAGATGCTGTTGACAAAGAATTAAAACGCCTGCAAACCAATTATATTGATTTGTACCAATTGCATTGGCCGGAGCGCCAAACCAATACTTTTGGCATTCGGGATTACAAACACAACCCAAACGATTCTTGGAAGGATAATTTTAACGAAGTTCTAAATACACTTAACGGTATTATTAAGGCAGGAAAAATTCGACATATAGGCATGTCTAATGAAAAAGCTTGGGGAGCGATGCGTTATTTAGAAGAATCCAGAACGCATAATTTACCACGAATGATTACCATTCAGAATGCGTATTCGTTATTAAATAGACCTTTTGAAGGCGACATGGCAGAAGTTGCCATAAGAGAGAATATTGGATTATTAGCATATTCACCCATGGCATTTGGTGTACTCTCTGGTAAATATATTAAAGGAACCGCAGCAGATAATGCCAGATTAAAGCTATTTCCTAGGTTTGCTAGATATAGTAGTGCGCAATCTACCGAAGCTACGAAGCGGTACTTAAAAATTGCCGAAGACCATAATTTAAGTTTATCACAAATGGCTTTGGCTTTTGTAAATAGGCAGCCCTTTGTAACCAGCAGTATTATCGGTGCTACTAATTTGGAGCAATTAAAAGAGAATATTGCGAGTATTGATATTGTATTGAATTAAGGTGTTTTAGAACAGATTAATGAGGTACATGCCGAAATCCCCAATCCTGCACCTTAAAATCAGAAATGTAAAATCTATAAAAACGAAAAGCCTTACTAAATTAATAGTAAGGCTTTTTAGTTATTTAAGTTGATTACCATCTTTATCAAAAATATGGTATTCTAAATATGTGTAAGCATCTCTTGGTAAAACTTTAACCCATTTTTTGTGTTCAAAAAACCATTTTGAACGTACAGATGGAAAGCCTTTTGTTAAGAAGGCTGCAATAAAAGGATGTGTGTTTAAAGTCATCTTTTTATAGTCTTTTTTCAATAGTGTTTCAAGATCGTGCGTTATTTTTTGCACAAGCCCTATTGGAGCTTCAACTTCGCTACCATTAATCACATTGTCGGGATCTTCTTCCCGTGTTTTAATGTTCATTTCTGGGCGTACACGTTGTCTTGTTATTTGTATCAGTCCAAATTTACTTGGAGGTAATATTTTGTGCTTTGCGCGATCATCTTTCATTTCATCACGAAGATGATTATAAAGCGTTTTTCTGTTTTCAGCATTTGTTAGATCGATAAAATCGATAACGATGATGCCGCCCATATCACGCAAGCGTAATTGTCGGGCAACCTCGGTAGCTGATATAAGATTAACTTCCAGTGCTGTTCCTTCTTGTGATTTCGCTTTGTTAGAGCGATTGCCGCTGTTTACATCTATAACATGAAGCGCTTCGGTATGTTCTATTACCAAATAGGCGCCTTTTGCCATGGAAACGGTTTTTCCGAAAGAGGTTTTTATTTGTCTTTCCACGCCAAATTTTTCAAAAATCGGAACATTGGATTGATACAATTTTACTATTGATTCTTTATTCGGTGCAATTTCTTGCACATAATCTTTAATTTGAATGTAAAGCTCTTCGTCATCGACTTGAATACTCGTAAAGGAATCATTAAAAATGTCTCGTAAAATTGACGAGGCTTTATTTAATTCTCCTAATACTTTACTCGGATGATGAGCTTTACGTAGCTTTTTACACATTGCGATCCAACGACCAAGCAAATTTTGTAAATCTTTATCTAGTTCGGCTACTTTTTTGCCTTCGGCTACAGTGCGTACAATTATGCCAAAACCTTGTGGTGTAATACTTTTTACCAAGCGTTTTAAGCGGTCTTTTTCTTCTTTACTTTCAATTTTTTGAGAAATTGAAATACGATCGGAAAAAGGAACTAAAACAATATATCTACCCGCTATTGATAGCTCGGAACTTATTCGTGGTCCTTTAGTAGATATCGGTTCTTTTGCAATTTGTACCAATATAGACTGATTTGATTTTAAGACATCGGCAATGCTTCCGTCTTTATCAATATCTTTTTCAAATGGTTGATTTTTTAAATAAAAATCATGCAGTTTACCTGTGCTTACACGTTTTGTGAATTTTAAAAGTGAAGGAAGCTTCGGGCCTAAATCATGATAATGCAAAAAAGCATCTTTTTCATAACCTACATTTACAAATGCAGCATTTAAACCTGGAACAGCTTTTCTTATTTTGGCGATAAACACGTCGCCAACAGAGAAGTTGTTACCACCTTCATCTTTATGTAATTCAATAAGTTTTCCATCTTTTAATAAGGCAAAATCAACATGTTCCGAACCAGATCTAACGATCAATTCTTTATCCATATAGTTAATTTTTATCCATACAATTAAGTACAGATGGATTATACATTATTTTTTCACAGGATTTTTTAAATCCAGAGAGTCTATTTATGCGAAAGGTATTACGCATGTTATTAATAAACCCATTTTCAAAGAACGTTTCTTTTAAAACCAAAAAAGCAGCTAAAATTAACTACTTTTTTTGGTTTATTTTTTCTTTTTGTGACGATTAGCGCGTCTTCTTTTCTTACGCTTATGCGTTGCTACCTTGTGTCTTTTGCGTTTTTTACCACTTGGCATAACTTGCTTCTTTTTTTAAGTTAATACTTGTTTTTTTAATGTCTTATTTAACGTCTACATTAGTTTTTACACCTTCTACAAAAACTTTTGCAGGTTTAAATGCAGGGATATTATGTGCTGGAATTTTAATGGTTGTGTTTTTTGAAATATTTCTACCAGTTTTTTCAGCTCTGGTTTTGACGATGAAACTTCCGAAACCTCTCAAATATACATTATCACCACCTTCTAAAGAAGTTTTTACTTCTTCCATAAATGTTTCAACAGTTGCTTGAACATCTCCTTTTTCAATTCCTAATTTTTCAGAAATTTTTGCTACTAAATCAGCCTTAGTCATTTTTGCTATTTTATTTAAGTTATCTATTAATTATAAAGGGTTGCAAATATAGGAATTTAATATTCAATATTTCAAACCTAATTCATTAAAATTTAAGATTATAAACGTTTATTTTTGCCTTTAGCTTATTTAAAAAATGATTTTTTCACAAATTTTAACACATTGGTACTCAAACAATAAGCGCGATATGCCATGGCGTCAAACTAAAGATCCGTATTACATTTGGCTTTCAGAAATTATTTTACAGCAAACTCAAATTAAACAGGGATTACCTTATTATGAGGCATTTGTATCGTCTTACCCATCGGTTTTCGAACTTGCTAAAGCCAAGGAAAGTGATGTTTTAAAATTGTGGCAGGGATTGGGATATTATACCAGAGCTAGAAATTTGCATCATACGGCCAAGTATATTGCTAACGAACTTAATGGTGCGTTTCCAAATAACTATAAAGACTTACTAAAGTTAAAAGGGGTGGGCGATTATACCGCCAGTGCAATAGCTTCCATTTGCTATAATGAACCAACAGCCGTCGTCGATGGAAATGTTTATCGCTTACTATCTCGGTATTTTGATATTGAAACACCAATAAATTCTACTCAAGGTATTAAGGCGTTTAAACAATTAGCTCAAGAATTAATTGATAGTGATGATCCAGCTGAATTTAATCAGGCCATAATGGAATTTGGCGCTGTACAATGCAAACCTAAAAATCCTGACTGCTTTGTTTGCCCTTTACAAAATGCTTGTTTGGCATTACAAAAGAATAAAATTGACAGCTTACCCGTTAAAATAAAAATGCGAAAGGTCGCCAAAAAATATTTTAATTTTTTAGTGTTGGTTTCAAATGACGGTAAAACCATTTTACAGAAACGTGAAGGTAAAGGTATTTGGCAAAATCTGTATCAATTCCCATTAATTGAAACCACAAAAAGTTCAGCTTCAAAGTCTTTTTTGCCACTTCTTAAGAAGCAAGATGTATTAAAAGGAATGACTTATAGTGTAGCATTATATAACAAAGACGATATTGTACATAAGCTATCGCACCAACATTTATACACTAAATTTTGGATTGTAACGGTTAACAACACTTTAGAACATGGCATTTTGGTTGATGATGTGCATCATTATGCTGTTCCTATTTTAATAGGGAACTTTTTGGAGTCATTTAATTTTAATACTTAAGTTGTACCCATTATATTTTTCATTAATTTTAGATAAGTAAAATGAGCATATCAACAGGGTGTAATATTTCTAAATGATAATTGTGAATGACATCTAACCAAATTAACAACAAAAAACATAAACAGTTGAAAGCAATTCTCTAATTTTGCTTTTTAAATAAAAAACATAATTATGTCTGGAACATTAAACAAAGCAATGCTAATAGGGCATTTAGGAGATGAAGTAAAAATGCATTATTTTGAAGGAGGAGGTTGCATCGGGCGTTTTCCATTAGCAACCAACGAAACATATACGAGCAAACAAACCAACGAACGTGTAACAAATACTGAGTGGCATAATGTTGTTGTGAGAAATAAAGCTGCCGAAATTTGTGAAAAGTATTTGAGTAAAGGCGATAGAATTTATATCGAAGGGCGTATAAAAACCAGAAAATGGCAAGACGAAAGTGGGAATGACAAATATTCGACCGAAATTCACTGTACAGATTTTAAGTTTTTATCAACAAAAAAAGAAAGTGAAGGCAATGCATCCAAGCCACCAACAGCTCAAAAACCAAGTGCAAAAGAGAATACAGTAAACGAACCAATAGGAGACGATAATGATGATCTTCCGTTTTAATTGTTTAACTAACACCGTATTAATTGGATCCTGATCCCTCGAGTTTCAAAGCATTATTTATTGCCATTGATTTTTCAATTATAAGTGGCTTTGTGCTTTTGTGTTTTATGTTAATCTGCTCTGCACTTATCTCGGGAGCCGAAGTGGCTTTGTTTTCACTAACTGCGACAGATATTGATGAAGGATTGGAGCAAAATTCAAAACGATTTCGAATAATTTCTAAACTTTTAGAGCGACCAAAAAAGTTGCTTGCCACCATTCTTGTTGCGAATAATTTCATCAATATTGGGATAGTAATTTTGTTTGCCTATTTAGGCGAAATCTTGTTTTCTGGGATAACATCTTCAATACTTCAGTTTGTTGTAGAAGTTGTTATTATTACGTTCTTAATCTTATTATTCGGGGAAATATTACCTAAAATTTATGCCAGTAGAAATAATGTGAAGTTTGCAATTTTTATGGCGTATCCTTTAGGGGTTTTAGATGCTATATTTTCCCCATTTAGTTTACCTATGCAAAGTATTACGCTTGCCATCCATAAAAAGTTAGGAAAGCAAAAATCTAATTTAAGTGTCGATCAGCTTTCTCAAGCTTTGGAGCTTACCAGTGAAGCCGATACTACAAAAGAAGAACATAAGATATTAAAAGGCATTGTATCTTTTGGAAATACCGATACCAAGCAAGTTATGCGACCACGAATTGATATTTTCGCGCTTAATGAAGACCAGAAATATGCCGAAATTATGCCAGAAATTACAGCACATGGCTATTCGCGCATTCCAGTGTATGAAGATAATATCGACCATATAAAAGGCGTTTTATACGTGAAAGATTTATTACCGTATATTGATAGGAAACAATTTGATTGGACAAGTCTGCTTCGTGAACCATTTTTTGTTCCGGAAAACAAAAAGTTAGATGATTTAATGGCAGAGTTCCAAGAGAAAAAAGTGCATCTTGCCGTTGTGGTTGACGAATATGGCGGTACTTCGGGTTTAATATCGTTAGAAGATATAATTGAAGAAATTGTTGGCGATATAAGTGATGAGTTTGATGACGAGGATTTAATGTATTCGAAATTAGATGACAACAATTATGTATTTGAAGGGAAGACAGCCTTAAAGGATTTTTACAAGATTATTAAGCTTATAGACGATATTGTTTTTGAAGATGATAAAGGCGAAGCCGAAACCATTGCAGGTTTTGTGCTCGAAATTTCCGGGAGCTTCCCAAAACCAAACAGTAAAATAAATTTTAAAAATTACGTTTTTACTATTGAGGCTTTAGATAGAAAGCGCATAAAACGTGTAAAGGTTACTTTGCCATAATAAAAAGCCTGTAAATTGCTAGTGCTAATTGAATGCTTTATGATAATAACCCGGAAATATACATATCTACTAAATAGTTTATTAATAGTAATACTTTTACTAGTCACAGCATGTGGTAATGATGCCGTCCCAAAACCGAAAGGGTATTTGCGTTTAGATTATCCCAAAGCGCAGTATGTAAAGGCTAAAGTTGATTTGCCTTTTTCTTTTGAGCAGAATACACTTGCAGAAAAAGTTTCCAGTAAGAAGATAATTAGCGCCACCAATAGTTATGGTGTTAATTTGGAATATCCGACGCTAAAGGGTACAATTTTCTTAACCTATAAAGCTATTGATGATAAACAAGATAACTTCATTGTTTTATTACGAGACGCACAAAATTTCACTCAAAAGCACACCATTAAAGCCGATGAAATTATAGAACAAGTTTACGAAGACAAAGCACGTAAGGTCTATGGGATGTTTTACGAAGTTGGTGGTAACGCGGCATCGCAATCACAGTTTTATGTAACCGATAGCGTGTCCCATTTTTTAACGGGCTCCTTATATTTTTACGCCAAACCTAATTACGATTCTATTCTTCCTGCAGCAAATTATTTGCAAAAGGATATTAAGCGCATTATGGAAACCGTGGTATGGAAATAAAAAAAGCTTCTGACTGGAAGCTTTTCTATACTATTTTTATTGAAATTATGCTTTAGCTTTATCAGCGCAACACGCTTTTTTGCAATCGGCAGCACAAGCAGTTTTCTTGTCGGCAGATGCTGTTTTGGAGCAACATGCTTTCGGGCAATTTGCTTTTTCTTCATCTGTTTTTCCTGCGCAGCATTCTTTATCACAAGCTTTCTTGTCAGGCATTGCTGAAAAAGCTTCAACCGTTTTCATATCACTTACTTTGTAAATGTCGGCAACTTTAGTAACGGTTTCTTCAAGAGATGCTGGAGTAACTTGAGCTTCGTTATATTCTACCATGGCAAGCTTTCTGTCAAAATCAACCTTTGCCGATTTAACACCTTCCATTTTAGTCAATTTCTTTTGGATGGTTCTAGCACAACCAATTTCGCAGGTCATCCCGTCAATGGTGAATTCTGCTTTGGCATAAGTAGCGTTAGGATCTAATGTATTAACATTTTCAGTAGCAGTTTCCACTTCAATAGTTTTAACTTCTGGTTTTACATCATTTTTGCAATTCATGGCAAATAGCGCTACTAATGCAATTATCATAAAATTTCGTAATGTCTTCATGTGTATTAAATATGGGTTTGACTGCAAAAGTACTAAATATTGCTGTTTATTGCAGTAAAAATTACACTTTTGTAGGCGTTAAATAGAATAATTTATGAAGGGTATTCATGCAAAATGGGCTTATCTTTTTATACTTTCCATCATTTGGGGAAGCTCATTTATTTTAATAAAAAAATCGCTTTTGGGATTAACGCCTTATCAACTTGGAGCGTTAAGAGTTGTGATAACCGGTCTGTTCTTATTCATTCCAGGGTTTAAGCGATTAAAATCGATAACGGCAACAGAGTGGAAGTGGCTCGCCATTTCTGGGTTTTTAGGATCATTTTTTCCTGCTTTTTTCTTCGCCATTGCCGAAACTGAAATTGATAGTGCCGTTGCATCCATCATGAATTCACTGGTACCATTAAACACTATTTTGCTGGGCTTTGCCGTGTTTAAAATAGCTTCGACACGGCGTCAGGTCCTTGGTGTTATCATTGGATTTATAGGAACAGCTTTACTCATTTTAAAAGGTGCTGAATTAAATCCGCATCAAAATTATATGTATGCTGGTTTTGTCATCTTATCCACCATTATGTATGCTGCCAATGTCAATATTATAAAGCGACATTTGCATCGCGTAAGCGCCTTTAATATTGCAGCTGGTAATTATGTGGCCATTACCATTCCAGGAATTATCGTGTTATTATTTTCGGGGTTCTTTTCAGAAGCAACATTTCAAAATCCGGAATTTAAAATGGCTATGGTTTATATAACAATTCTATCATTTTTTGGAACTGCTGTGGCCAAAGTCTTGTTTAATAAATTGATTCATATCTCAACACCAGTATTTGCATCATCGGTGACCTACTTAATGCCCATAGTCGCTTTGGTTTGGGGTGTTTTAGATGGCGAAGGCTTTAGTTTCTTGCAAGGGTTGGCATCAATAATTATACTTTTAGGCGTGTATTTATCACATAAAAAAACGCCCAAATAGTTTTATATATTTTGCCTTTGTGATCATGGTTAAAAAAATTAATAGGTCTAATATTATTTTAAATCATAAATTTTCACGAAATTTAAGAGGTCATAATCACAAAACTTTTCGTTATGAATTCTTCAACATCTGTAGCTATTAAATATGGACTTTTTACGGCTGTTGCATTAATCGCCTTTTTTTTAGCTTTAAAATTAATAGGATTGCATAACAATCCTTGGTTTAGATTATTTAATGGTGTGGCTATGGCCTATGGTATTTATGCAGCAATCAAACACTATAAAAGCAATAGTGACGCTTTTAGTTACACTAATGGCTTTAAAGTAGGATTATTAACAGGCTTTTTAGCAACCTTTGTATTTACTGCTTTTATGGCGGTTTACATGTTTCATTTGGATGTCGAATTCATGAACCATTTGCTTAAAAACTGGTTTAACGATTTTAATCACGGCGGTGGCATTTTAATTTTTATATTGCTTATTGAGGGTCTTGCCTCAACAACGGTGTTGACACTTGCCTGTATGCAACTTTTTAAAAACAGCAGAAATATTACTCAAAATTAATAAAACGTTTGCAGTTTAATTAATTAGCAGTATATTTGCACTCATTTTTTGAACAAATTAATTAATAAAAACGTTACGCTATGTACGCAATTGTAGAGATAGCAGGGCATCAATTTAAAGTTGAAAAAGACCAAAAAGTTTTTGTTAATCGTTTAGCAACAGAAGAAGGAAATAAATTATCTTTTGATAATGTACTTCTTATTGCAGATGGTGACAAAGTAACTGTAGGCGCCCCAGCTATAGACGGAGCACAAGTAAGTGCAAAAGTCTTAAAGCACCTTAAAGGTGATAAAGTTATTGTTTTCAAAAAGAAAAGACGTAAAGGCTATAGAGTTAAAAATGGTCACCGTCAATCTTTAACCGAAATTCAAATTGAAAGCATTGCTGCTTTGGGAACTAAAAAAGCGACCAAAGCTGAAAGCGAAGGAGCAAAGAAAGTTGCTCCAGCAAAAGTAGAACCAAAAGCTAAAGCTACTGCTCCAAAAGTAGAAGCTAAACCAGCTAAAACTAAAGAAGCCACTCAAGATTTAAGCAAAATGACTGTTGCTGAATTAAAAGATATGGCAAAAGCAAAAGGAATCTCTGGAATTTCTTCGATGAAGAAAGCCGATTTAATAGCAGCTTTAAGTTAATTTTAAAAAACTAAAATCGAAATAAAATGGCACATAAAAAAGGAGTCGGAAGTTCGAAAAATGGTAGGGAATCAGAATCAAAACGTTTAGGCGTTAAGATTTTTGGTGGACAAGCTGCTATTGCTGGAAACATTATTATAAGACAACGTGGTAATACACATCACCCAGGTGAAAATGTGTATGGTGGAAAAGACCATACTTTACATGCTAAAGTTGACGGTCTTGTAAAATTTACACAGAAAAAAGATACTAAATCGTATGTTTCCATAGAGCCTTTTGAGGCTTAAGACATAGATTTTATCTAAAATATAAAAAACCCTTTCTGGAAACAGAAGGGGTTTTTTGGTTAATTTTTTTAATTTGAAATTTAAGAACTTTTAATCGTAACTTTGTTTTATAAAATCATATAACATGAAAACAATTAGAATTGGAGCATTGCTTATAGCATTTTTTTTGTTTTCAGGATTAAAAATAAATGCTCAAGATCAGGATATTCAAAAATATGATTATATAGAAGTTATTGTAATTCAAAAATCAAATAATAAGGGAAAAATTAAAAATATTAAAGTTGATAAAAAATCCCTGAAAGGAAAAACGATTACCGCAAAGGAAATAGAATCTATTAAGAGTAATACAGAATTGCTTAATTATATGAATAATGCAAACTGGGACTTTGTAGATAAAAAGGCTACAAATGATAACAAAAAAACAATTTGGATTAGCTATATTTTCAGAAAAACAAAATAGTAAATAGTGCCCTACTAGTTTTCAAAATAAAAAACCCTCACAAAATTGCAAGGGTTCTAATTATCTAAAAGCAAAGCGCTCTAATAGTCTAAAAATCTAATATCTATAGTACTCCGGTTTAAAAGGACCTTCTTGTTTAACACCAATATAATCGGCTTGGTCTTCGCGAAGCTTGGTAAGCTCAACACCAATTTTGGCTAGGTGTAATTTAGCTACTTTTTCATCTAAATATTTTGGTAACATATACACTTCGTTTTGGTAAGCATCTCTATTGGTCCAAAGTTCGATTTGTGCTAAAGTTTGGTTGGTAAACGAATTACTCATTACAAAACTAGGGTGTCCTGTGGCACAGCCAAGATTTACCAAACGTCCTTCAGCAAGAATAAGAAGATCTTTACCATTAATGGTATATTTATCAACTTGTGGTTTAATCGTGTCTTTAGTATGCCCATGATTATTATTTAACCATGCCATGTCAATTTCGTTATCAAAATGACCAATATTACAAACAATAGCTTTGTCTTTTAGGGCTTCAAAATGACGTGCTTGAACAATATCTTTGTTTCCGGTAGTTGTTATAACCACATCGGCATTGCCAATAATAGTCTCTAGTTTCTTCACCTCAAAACCATCCATGGCAGCTTGTAAAGCACAAATCGGATCGATTTCGGTAACCGTTACAATACTTCCTGCACCTTTAAATGAGGCCGCAGTGCCTTTGCCAACATCGCCATAACCACAAACTACAACACGTTTTCCAGCGAGCATAATATCGGTCGCACGACGAATTGCATCAACAGCGCTTTCACGACAACCATATTTGTTATCAAACTTGCTTTTGGTTACAGAATCATTCACATTAATAGCTGGCATTGGCAATGTTCCTGCTTTCATTCTGTCGTATAATCTGTGAACTCCAGTGGTAGTTTCTTCAGATAAACCATTAATTCCAGAAACCAATTCAGGATAACGGTCTAAAACCATATTGGTTAAATCGCCACCATCATCAAGAATCATATTTAGAGGTTTTCTGTCTTCTCCAAAGAAAAGTGTTTGCTCAATACACCAATCAAATTCTTCTTCGGTCATATCTTTCCAGGCGTAAACAGCAGTTCCAGCAGCAGCAATGGCAGCAGCAGCTTGATCTTGAGTAGAGAAAATATTACAAGAACTCCAAGTGACTTCAGCGCCAAGAGCTTGCAACGTTTCAATTAAAACCGCAGTCTGAATAGTCATGTGTAAACATCCAGCAATACGAGCATTTTTAAGTGGTTGTGAATCTTTATATTCTTCACGTAAACTCATGAGCCCAGGCATTTCGGCTTCGGCTAATTCTATCTCTTTTCTACCCCAAGCTGCAAGCGACACATCTTTCACTTTATTAGCCACGTAAGGAATTGTTTTTGTGTTCATAATTGTATATTTGTCTTTGTAAGATTATTTGCGACTGCAAAGATAACTATTAACTACGAGAAAATTAAATGCCTCTTTATAAAACACTCAATCCAAATTCACAAACTGTTGTTAAAATCTGGAAGATTACAGAGTCTTATGGCGATTTACTTAAGCCTCTCACTTTAAAACCGGAAAGTTTTGAGCGCGTTTTGAGAATGAAAAGTGAAATCCACCAACGCGGATTTTTAAGTGTTCGTTATTTGTTAAGAGCTTTTGGTTATACCGATTTGGATTTATATTATGACGACAATGGTAAGCCACATTTAAAAGACGGTAAACATATTTCGATTACGCATTCGTTTACGTTTTCGGCAGTTGTAATAAGCGATGATCTTGTAGGGATAGATATTGAAAAGCAACGCGAAAAGATTGGAGTAATTGCTCATAAATTTATTGATTATGAGATTGATTATTTAGATGATGCTCACGAAGATTATATAAAGAAACTAACAGTGATCTGGTGTGTAAAAGAATCATTATACAAATTATTTGCTACACCAGGATTGAGTTTTTTACAACATACTTTGGTAATTCCTTTTACTCTGGAAGATGAATCTACAGTATCTTGGATAGATTATGAAGATAGAAAACACCGATTTACTGCCAATTATTTTGAGTTTGAAGGCTTTACATGTTCTTACGTTATTCCTTAAATGAAAGTAGTTTACAAGAACATAATAAAATCAATCTCTAATAAAGAAAAACTGCTTGCTGTTTTAATCGATCCTGATAAGATGGATATAAGACGCTTGCCAAATTTCATGCAAAAATTGAATGCATCCATTGCAACGCACATTTTTGTTGGAGGAAGTACTGTTGAGGATAAAGCCACCGAAAGCGTAGTTTTAGCAATAAAGAAGTTAACACAGCTTCCAATAGTCCTATTTCCGGGCGATGTGACACAAATTACAGACCAAGCGGATGCATTATTGTTTCTGTCATTAATATCTGGACGCAATCCCGATTATTTAATTGGAAAACATGTTGAAGCGGTTTCCCAATTGAAAGATATTAATCTTGAAGCCATTCCAACAGGGTACATGCTTATTGAAAACGGGAAGGAAACTGCTGTTCAACGTGTAACCGGAACATTGCCAATGTCAAGAGAAAATATTCAACACATTGTTGATACCGCCAAAGCTGGCGAATTGTTAGGGATGAAACTTATTTATCTAGAAGCAGGTAGTGGTGCCATGCATCCAGTGACACTTGAGATTATTAGCGCCGTAAAACATGAATTGCAAATCCCTTTAATTGTTGGTGGCGGCATAAAAACTATAGAGCATTTAAATAATGTCTATAATTCTGGAGCAGATTTGGTGGTTATAGGTACCGCTTTTGAAAATAATGAATCCTTTCTTAATGAATTAAGATGAACAATATTTTAGATTTCTTTATCGATGCATATCGTGCTTCGCCAACTTACTTAATAGTTTTAGAAGCTATTGCCTTTGTATTTGGAATTGCAAGTGTTTGGTATGCTAAAAAGACCAACATTTTGGTTTATCCTACAGGAATTATATGTACTGTTATTACGGTTTATCTGTTATATGTTAATGAATATTTTGGAGATATGATGATGAATTTCTATTATTCTGTAATGAGTATTTATGGCTGGTGGAACTGGTCTCGGAAGAAGGACAATACGTATGTAGTTCCCATTTCTAGAACCAATCAAAAAGAAAAAACGATTGGAATTCTACTCTTTATATTAACCATGATAGTAACCTATTTAGTTTACAAAACCTACGATTACGATTTACAGATTCCTAATTACATAGACATTGTAACCTCTGGGATTTTCTTTACAGCCATGTGGTATATGGCGAATAAGAAATTAGAAAACTGGACGTTATGGATTATTGCAGATATTGTTACCATTCCGCTTTATGCATACAGAGGTTTAGGAATGTTGTCATTACAATATCTAATTTTTACAATATTAGCAATTCAAGGATATATTGAATGGAAGAAAAGCTTAAACAACAACCTTCAGACTGTTTAAAAATAGTCTTATTTGGTCCGGAGTCTACTGGAAAAACGACGCTTTCTAAACAATTGGCGCGCCATTATAATTCGGTCTGGGTGCCTGAATATGCACGGGAATACCTTCAGGATAAATGGAATAACGAACGTAAAACCTGTCAACCTGAAGATTTGTTGCCTATTGCAAAAGGACAAATGAAGCTAGAAAACAAACTGGCAAAAAAAACAAATACAGTTCTAATTTGTGATACCGATTTGCTCGAAACAAAAGTGTATTCTGAAACTTATTATGTAGGAACTTGCGATCCTATTTTGGAAAAATATGCTGTAGAAAACACCTACGGTTTATATTTTTTAACCTATATTGATACACCTTGGGAAGCAGACGATTTACGTGACAAACCTAACGAGAGAGCACGAATGTTCCAAGCATTTCAAGACACTCTTATAAAATATAGCAGGCCTTACGTTTTGCTAAAAGGCAGTAAGCAAGAGCGGTTGGAAGAAGCTATAAAACAAATTGACAACTTAATAAAAAATAAGCCTTGAATTTCACAGAAAAAGACATTCAACATATTGAGCAAAAAGGATTAACTCTTGAAAAAGTAAATGCTCAAATTCAACTTTTTAAAATGGGGTTGCCATTTATTAATATAAAAGAAGCGGCAACAATTGATAATGGCATATTAAAAATTGATACCGAAGAAAAAGAAAAATATATCAAGTTTTTTGATAACAAAAGAGATTCCATTTCAATGTTAAAGTTTGTTCCGGCATCTGGAGCGGCAACACGAATGTTTAAATTTTTATTTCAGTTTTTAAAAGAGTATGATTTAAAAAAAGGAAGTATAAATTCATACATAAACGAATATAAGGCAACGTCTTTGTCAGTGTTTTTGATTGGGTTAGAAAAATCGCCTTTTTTTGAAGAAGTCGTTCATAAGACGCACAAACTAATTCCTAATTTTAACGAATTGTCATATGATAAGCAACGTGTGGAATTTATTAAAACTATGCTGGATGAAGATCGTTTGAATTATAGTTTTCACCCTAAAGGATTAATACCTTTTCATAAGTATAAAGAACATGTATCTACCGCTTTTGAGGAACATTTGTTCGAAGCTGCACTGTATGCGTCGTCAAATAATAAAGCTAGTCTACACTTTACAATTTCAGAAAAATATAAACATGAATTCGATGAAGAATTTAAATATATTGAAGAGGACGTTGAAATAAAAACCAAAACGAAATTCAATATTACATTTTCTTATCAAAAGGAATCTACGGACACTGTTGCAGTAACATCCGACAACGAACCTTTTAGAGATGCAGACGGAAGCTTGTTATTCAGACCATCTGGACATGGTGCGCTTTTAGAAAATCTTAATGCATTAGATGCAGACATCATTTTTATTAAGAATATTGACAATGTTGTTGTGTTTAAATATGAAGAAGAAGTAGCACAATATAAAAAGATGTTGGCTGGAATTCTTTTAGAAATTCAAGAACAAGCGTTTAAATACTTGCAACAACTTGAAAATCAAAAATTACATGAAGATGAGCTACTAACAATAGCACAGTTTTTAACACATAAAATGAATGTGTCTATTAGCAGTGAGTTTGAAAAATATGCAACCAACTATAAAATTGAGTATTTAACTGAAAAGTTAAACCGGCCTATTCGCGTTTGTGGGATGGTTAAAAATGAAGGCGAACCGGGTGGAGGACCGTATTGGGTTAAAGAAGAAAGTAGTAATGTTTCTCTTCAAATAGTAGAGTCTGCTCAAATTGATAAAAAGGACAAACATCAAAAAGGCATCTTAAAAAATGCAACGCATTTTAATCCTGTCGATTTGGTTTGTGGTCTAAAAAATTATAAAGGAGAAGCCTTTGATCTCAATAAATTTGTGAACTCAAAAACGGCATTTATAAGCATGAAAACCAAAACAGGAAAGGATCTCAAAGCGCTGGAATTGCCTGGATTATGGAATGGCAGCATGGCAAACTGGAACACCATTTTTGTCGAGGTGCCGTTAATTACCTTCAATCCAGTAAAAACGGTAAACGATCTACTAAAAGCGGCACATCAAATCTTATAATTTGGATGTTGAAGCACTCATATCAGAATTATCATTTAAGGCAGTCCGAAGTTCCGGAAGTGGAGGACAACATGTAAATAAAGTATCCTCAAAAATTGAATTACAATTTAATGTATTGGCATCTCAGATTTTAACTGATGACCAAAAAGAGCTGCTCTTGCGAAACCTTAAGGCCAGACTGACCAAAGATTATGTGCTTATCTTGCAATGTGGAGAAAGCAGAAGTCAGCATAAAAACAAAACCATTGTTGTAAATCGTTTTTTAGAGCTCATAAAAAAAGGGCTTAAAGTCCCTAAAAAGCGAATAAAAACCAAAGTTCCTAGATTAGTTAAATTAAAACGGCTGTCAAGCAAAAAGCAACAGGCAGAAAAAAAACAGCATCGGAAAAACCCAAATATTGATTTGTAAGCAGTTGATAGTTTCAATAGTGCCGTGAAAATTTTTGCTTTTAGGAAAATTCCTGCAGTAATAAAAAAATAAGTTACAATTCTTAACTCGTAATTCATAAATCTAAATTACATTTGCAGCGTTCTCAAAAAAGGGGTGCCTAATTCCGGTAAATATCGGGAGGCTGAGCCCATACCCAATGAACCTAGAACAGGTAATGCTGTTTAGGGAGGCGACAGTCGCCATTTTTATAATTATTAACAACAAAGAATAATAACCTCTTTTTATTCGATATAATTTATTCGGATGAAACGTTTTTTTAACCTCAATGTCACCTTGAGCGCAGTCGAAAGGTCTCTTTTTATACTTTTATTTATAATTTCTTTTTATTCCTTTGC
>CAXMOQ010000006.1:0-17867 GCA_964195015.1 uncultured Flavobacteriaceae bacterium
TTCTAACTTCTGGAATCGCAGAAACCTGACTTACAAATTGTGAAACTTCCAAAGTTCTAATACTATTTTCAACGTTCTGTTTGTTTAAAAACACTTCAGCAAACCCGAATTCATCGTTAAAAACGAAGCTTACATCAATATTTGGCAACTGCGCTATTAAACCTTCAATGTTAAAATGAGATGCATCTATAAAATTATCTTGCATGGCAAAAAGTGTAACGGCTCTGTACATGGCGCCAGAATCCACATAAACATAGCCCAAATGTTTGGCGAGTTGCTTGGCGACCGTGCTTTTGCCAGTTGAAGAAAATCCGTCTATAGCTATAGTAATTTTTTTCATCTTTATTGCAAATCTAATTGTAACCCAAAAAAGTTCGAGTTGGCTGCACTGGTGTATTTTGCATGTGCATAACTAAACCTCATTTTATTAATTTTTATTGAAAATCCTGCCGATAAACCTGAAAAGTTACGCTGATCGATAATTCTTAATTCTTCGGCACGCCGAAAGTTATAAGCCAGTCGGACACTGAAACCACCTTCCGGAAACAATTCGGCACCCAATATTGTATGTCTCATAACTTGACCTAAAAACCCAATTTTTTCTTCTGTTTGGTTTCCTCCCAAATCGGTCGAAACACGGGCAGGATTCGGTCTGGCAATGGGCCATTTTTGTAAATTCTCGAAGGTTAAGTGCCAACGAATCGGCACATTTTCCAGCGTTTGAGACATCCCAAAATCGACTTCAAATGGCAACGGTTCGTTTAAGCCTGCATAAGTCGTGATTTGTGTCCCAAGATTTCTGACCACTAGAGCCGCATGAAAATCTATATCTTCATCAATATACAAAAGACCCAAATCAACCGCAGCACCAAACGAACTATATTGCTCAAGTTTAGAGGTAATGAACTTTAAATTGCCTCCAAAATAAAAGCCCGAAAAGCCAACCTGTGCTGCATAACCAAATGATAACGCAGCTTCACTTCCAGTAAATGATCCTGTTTCATTGCCTTCTTCATCATAACCTTCAAAAGCACCATAATTTACATAGGTCATTCCGGCATGAAATGTTTGTGTATGCCTATCTAATGTATAAGCATAAGCTGCAGTACCGTAACTTATACCACCTAAATAACTAGTGTAATTCATGGCTAACTGATTATCCATATCAACATTTATGGTTGCAGGGTTATACAGTGCTTGTGTTACATCATAATCAACATTTGTAAGTACTTTACCCCCTAACGATGCCTGGCGAGGCGACGATACTAAGTTTAGAAATTGGTACGTGGCTTCTCCTCCAACCTGGGCCAGTGAAACTGCGCTTATCAACAAACAAAAAATTGAGATAATTTTTTTTAACATAAAGATACAAAGTAACTAAATCTATCTTAAAACGGTAACACGTATGATTTATTTTCAAATCACAAAAAAACCTCGAAACTAATCGAGGTTTTATAACTTAAAGTACCTTTGCGTTTTTAACCTTTTCGGCGGTAAGTGCATGCTTAATGACGTCGCTCATTTCAGAGACATAGTGAAATGTTAATCCTTTTAAATAGTCCGCTTTTATTTCTTCAATATCGCTTCGATTTTCCTCACACAATAAAATTTCTTTAATGCGTGCGCGTTTTGCCGCAAGTATCTTTTCTTTAATACCGCCAACAGGAAGTACTTTTCCACGTAATGTGATTTCGCCTGTCATAGCAAGACTTTTCTTTACTTTACGTTGTGTAAACAATGAGACTAAAGAGGTTAACATAGTTACACCAGCACTAGGCCCATCTTTTGGCGTAGCACCTTCCGGAACATGAATATGGACATTATATTTATCAAAAATATTGGAATCTAGTCCCAATTCATCTGCATTAGCCTTTATAAATTCCATAGCAATGGTGGCGGATTCTTTCATTACTTTACCAAGATTCCCTGTAATGGAAAGCGTGCCTTTACCTTTGGACAATATAGATTCTATAAACAGAATGTCGCCTCCTACTCTTGTCCACGCTAAACCAGTGACAACACCGGCAACATTATTATTTTCATATTTGTCACGTTCTAATTTTGGGCTGCCTAATACTTCTATGACATCATGATTACTCACTTTTATACTGTAATCTTCTTCCATGGCTATGTTTTTAGCCGCATAGCGCACCATTTTTGCAATTTGCTTTTCAAGTCCACGAACGCCCGATTCCCTTGTATAGCCTTCTACAATTTTTTCCAATTGTGGTTTTGCAATTTTCAAGTGCTTTTCGGTGAGACCATGTTCCTTTAATTGTTTTGGCAATAAGTGACGTTTTCCTATTTCTACCTTCTCTTCTATGGTATACCCTGAAACATTTATGATTTCCATACGATCGAGCAAAGCAGGTTGTATGGTCGATAAACTATTTGAGGTCGCAATAAACATGACTTTAGAAAGATCGTAACCCATTTCAAGAAAGTTATCATAGAACTCGCTGTTTTGTTCTGGATCTAGAACTTCTAACATGGCAGACGACGGGTCGCCTTGATGGGAATTGGATAACTTATCAATTTCATCTAAAACAAAAACCGGATTTGAGGTTCCAGCTTTCTTAAGGCTTTGCACAATACGTCCCGGCATAGCACCAATATACGTTTTTCTGTGTCCCCTTATTTCTGCTTCATCGCGCAAACCACCAAGTGAAACGCGAACATATTCTCTGCCTAATGCCTCCGCAATGGATTTCCCAAGTGAGGTTTTACCAACGCCAGGAGGGCCATACAAGCACAGAATTGGAGATTTCATATCGTTACGTAATTTCAAAACTGCCAAGTATTCGATAATGCGTCGCTTTACATCATCCAATCCGTAATGATCTCTATCAAGAATTCTTTTTGCTCGTTTTAGGTCGAACTTATCTTTACTAAATTCATTCCATGGCAAATCTAAAAACAGATCCAAGTAGTTACGCTGAATAGAATACTCAGCCACTTGCGGATTCATGCGTTGCATCTTTCCTATTTCTTTATCAAAATGTTTGGCAATATGTTCATCCCATTTTTTACCTATGGCACGCATTTTCATTTCTTCAATCTCTTCTTCATGACTTACACCACCAAGCTCTTCTTGAATGGTTTTCATTTGCTGATGCAAAAAATATTCACGCTGTTGCTGGTTCATATCACTTTGAACCCTCGACTGAATGTCATTTTTAAGCTCCAGCTTTTGAAACTCGACATTCATGTATTTAAGCGTCTCAAGTGCACGAGTTTTTAAATCGTTTGTTTCTAGAAGTGATTGTTTTTCTCCGACGGAAAGGTTCATGTTTGACGACACAAAATTTATTAGAAACGAATTGCTCTCAATATTTTTTATCGCAAACGACGCTTCACTGGGAATGTTCGGACTGTCCTTTATAATTTGAAGCGCTAAATCTTTGATAGAATCAATTATCGCTGCAAATTCTTTGTTTTTTATAGCAGGCTTTGCTTCGGGCACTTCGCGAATGGTAGCATTCATATAAGGCTCTTCGGTAATGACCTCGGCGACCTTAAAGCGTTTTTTTCCTTGTATAATAACGGTAACATTGCCATCCGGCATTTTTAACACGCGTAGTATTCTAGCCACTGTTCCGGTTTCATGAATATCACTGGCCGATGGATCTTCAACAGACTCGTCTTTTTGCGAGACAACGCCGATAACCTTACTTCCATTATTGGCATCATTTATTAATTTAATGGATTTATCGCGCCCGGCCGTAATAGGGATTACAACGCCCGGAAATAATACGGTGTTACGCAATGATAAAATTGGTAATGTCTCCGGCAGCGTTTCTTTATTTATTTCTTCTTCATCTTCAGGTGTCATCAAGGGAATTAATTCAGAATTTTCATCAAACTCCTGAAATGACAAACTGTCAAGGCTTATAAAATCAGACTTCTTCATAGATATGTTTAGGTCATTCTGTCATTAATCCTATTAATTTCAGAACTATTTAAATGCAAAGTTAATAATAAAACAGAGTTACTAATTTGATAACCAATATTTTATTGATAATCATTTTAGAAAACTCCAACATAAAAATCAATTAATATGCCAAGTCATAAAATTAATTTAAACTTTTTTCATTAAAACTGTAACAAAGTTTAATTATCTTAATCTTTCATATAAACCATTTGTTTTATTGTCACTAACCAACTTAAATACCGAGCAGCTTGCGAGGCTTTGCACATCTGGAAACCAAAAGGCGCAATTGGAAATTTATAACAGATATTACAAAGCTATGTATAATATTGCTTTCAGGATTGTAAAAGACAGTTTTGAAGCCGAAGATATTATGCAGGACTCATTTTTAGTTGCGTTTACAAAGTTGGACAGTTTAAAAGATCTTAAAACATTTGGAGCATGGCTAAAACGAATTGTAATAAACAACAGTATTTATCATTATAAAAAAAATAGTAAATACCAAGATGTTCCTTTAGATGACGTGCTTTACAAAGTTGAACAAGATCAAAGCATTGGTAGTGACAATGATTTTACCAGCTTAAAAGCACGTCAGGTATTAGACAGCATGAAAACACTTAAGGACAATTATAGAATGGCTTTAACCTTACATTTAATTGAAGGTTATGATTACGAAGAAATAAGTACCATTATGGATATTTCTCAAGCCAACTGCCGCACAACAATATCAAGAGCCAAGGAAAGCTTAAGACAAAAATTGAAACCTCTAATGGAAATTTAAATGAATAGTTATGAGTAAAGACAAAATAGATCAACTTTTTAATCGATTAAAAAACGACTATGATTTCGAAGCCCCGAGCTTACAACATGAGCAACGGTTTTTAGCAAAACTCCATAATCAAGGCAAAGAAAATATTATCGTGATTTCAAAATCAAAACGTGGTCTCTGGAAACCGTTTATTGGCATTGCAGCATCTTTTGCACTTTTATTTTCCATTTTTATAGGAATACAACAAACTGATGATTCAAGAGATTTGGCAAGTGTCTCGCCAAAAATGTCGGAAACCCAAGATTTCTTTACAACCACAATTGGTGCAGAATTAACCAAATTACAGAACGAAACATCACCGGAAGCACAATCATTGGTTCAGGACGCCATGAGGCAAATAAAGATTTTAGAATACAATTATGAATCTTTAAAGCAGGATTTATCGGTAAGCGGCGATGACGATCGTGTTATCTATGCCATGATATCAAACTTTCAAAGCAGAATTGATCTCTTACAAAACGTATTACAACAAATCGAAAATGTTAAACAATTAAAAAACACAAATTATGAAAACAGCACTACTATATAGAGCTATTATTATTTTATTTATTGTTCCAACACTTGTTTTTGGAAACAACGATAAGACCCAGAAAGGTAAACACACCAAAGAAAAAGTCATTAAAAAAGAATATGCTGTAAATGCAGATGCCACTATGAAAGTGGATAACAGTTACGGAAATATAGATATTGTGACTTGGACTGAAAATAGAATTGAAATAGAGGTCACCATCACAACCAACAGTAGCAACGAAGAAAAAGCACAAAAAAAACTAGACGATATTACTATAGAATTTGAAGCCTCATCTAGTTTGGTTTCTGCAAAAACAAAATTTAACAAATCAAATTCTTGGTTAAATTGGGGAAATAAAAATAATGTAACCATGAAAATTAATTACGTTATAAAGATGCCAATTACCAATAATGTAGATATAGAAAATGACTATGGGGGCATTAATTTAGATAAGCTAGAAGGTCGTGCTAATATAAATTGTGATTATGGCAAAATAACTACCAAAGAGCTTATGGCAGATAACAATTCTATCTCATTTGACTATACCAATAACAGTTATTTC
Organism: uncultured Flavobacteriaceae bacterium; assembly: GCA_964195015.1. Lineage (GTDB taxonomy): Bacteria > Bacteroidota > Bacteroidia > Flavobacteriales > Flavobacteriaceae > CAXMOQ01. The sequence continues at coordinate 5,831 of CAXMOQ010000006.1, forward strand.
GAATATATAAAAGCTGGTGAAATTAATGCCGATTATAGCGATTATATTGTTGGAAAAACAAACCGTTTAGAAATCAATTCTGATTACACAAAATCGGTTGTGGAAATTGCTGAAGATGTTACGTATAACTGTGATTATGGTAGTATCACAATTGAGAAAGCAAATAATGTAACTGGTAATGGAGATTATTTAACAACGCGCATTGGAGATGTTTATAAAAACGTTACCATTAAGGCAGATTATGGCTCTTTAAAAATTGATCGTATAGCAGAAAACGGAGGAAATATTACTGTTGAAACCGACTATGTAGGAATAAAAATCGGATATGACCCTGGTTATAATTTCAGGTTTGAAATAGATTTGTCTCATGCCTCTTTAAGGGATTCCGAAGGTCTGGAAATAAATAAAGAGCGTAAGGAATCTAGCAATAAATATTATAGCGGATACCATGGGAATGCCGATGCAAGTAGCACTGTTAATATCACATCAGATTATGGAAATGTATCATTATTTAAAAATTAATTAAAATCAATCAAAAAACGAACATTATGAAAATCACATTCAAAAAACATCAATTCGTATTAGCCGCAGCTTTATTATTTGCATTCGCATCCTATGGGCAATCTAATAAAACCATAAAAGGAAATGGCAAAATGGCTACCAAAACAATAAGCACTGGAGATTACGATGGCATAAGTTGTGCCGGATCTATGGATTATATCCTTGTAAGTGGCGCCGAAGGGACTATAACCCTTGAAGGCGAAGAAAATTTACTGGATTATATTACGGCTAAAGTAAAGGATGGTAATTTAATTGTAAAAGTTAAGAAAGGCTTTAATTTGAAATTCAGCCATAAAAACTCATTGAAAGTTACCATTCCTTTTAAAGACATTAATAGCGTGTCTCTTTCAGGGTCTGGCGATTTATGGAATGAAGATAAAATAACGACAAACAATTTAGAAGTTGCTTTAGCCGGTTCGGGTGATGTTGTCATAGATGTTGAAGCTACAAGCGTTGAAGGCAAGATAGCAGGATCCGGAGATCTTACCATTAAAGGCAAAACCAATAATTTGGTAGCCAATGTGGCCGGATCGGGCGATTTTCACGGATTTGATTTGGAAGCAAATCACACAGAAGTTTCAGTTGCTGGCTCAGGTGATGCCAAAGTAGTAAGCAACCAAAGTTTAAAAGCGCGCGTTGCTGGGTCAGGCGATATTGAATATAAAGGAAATCCTGAAAAGGAAGACACTAAAGTTTCTGGTTCTGGAGACATTAGTAATAATTCCTAATAATAAAAATCATTATCCTGAAAGAGTCACTTGAATAAGTGGCTCTTTTTTTTATTCTATACAAGTTCAATATAATCCTTAATTCAAAAGAGAGCTTTTCGGAATTCTATATAACAATATAACACCTGCTACAAAAAAGATAATCAAAAACAAAATTGAATAGCGCATACTACCCGTAATTTCGGCAACAAAACCATACATAAACATACCGATTACAATACCTATTTTTTCGGAGACATCATAAAAACTAAAGTAGGATGCAGAGTCTTCAGACAGTTCAGGAATTAATTTACTGTAAGTAGACCTTGATAAGGCTTGAATGCCACCCATAACTAGTCCAACACAACCCGCAGTAATATAAAATTGCAAAGGAGAAATTACAAAATACGCATATCCGCAAATGGGAATCCACGCAAAAATGATAACAATAAGGGTTTTAATATTTCCAAATTTTTTAGATAATCGCGCTGTATAATTTGCACCTATCACAGCTACTAATTGAATCAATAGAATACTAACAATTAACCCTGTGGTGGAGTCTTGTGTTCCCCAATTTAATTCTTCAACTGCAAAATAAGTTGCAGCAATCATAATGGTTTGTACGGCCATACTGTACACAAAAAATGCCATTAAATAGCGTCTTAATACTTTATTGCTTTTTAATGCGATCCAGATTTTTCGTAATTCATTATAACCATGCGCCAATACCGACCTCGTCACTTTATGACCCTCGTTGGTACCAGTAGGCAAATGCTTAAAGGTATATTGTGCAAATAAAACCCACCATACACCAACCATGATAAAGGCAATTCGCGTTGGTTCTCCAGCATTATTAAAACCAAACCAATCGTATTTTAAAATCATGACTAGATTCACTACAAGCAAAATAACACTTCCAATATAGCCTAAAGAAAACCCCTTGGCACTCACTTTATCCTGTTGTTCTGGATAAGCAATGTCCGGTAAATAAGAGTTATAAAATACTAAACTCCCCCAAAAACCAATAAGTGCTAACATATAGCAAAGCAAGCCAAAAAACAGATGCTCTAATGAAAACCAATATAATCCAACACAGGACAATGCTCCTAAATAACAAAAGAACTTCATAAAATCTTCTTTATTACCCACGTAATCTGAAATTCCAGAAAGTATTGGAGACATTATCGATACAACAAGAAAACTTAATGCAGTAACATAACTGATTAATGAATCATTATTAAATTGATACCCTAAAAAAGTTACCGTATCACTTATTTTGGTGCCGTCTGCATCTTTAACAATGGTTAAAGCTCCATAAAAAATAGGAAATACTGCTGATGAGATTACAAGAGGATAAACCGAATTTGCCCAATCGTAAAACGCCCAAGCATGAAGTAATTTTTTGCTTCCCTTTTCTAATGTTGCCATAAAAAAAACTGCCCTTTTATGAGCAGCTTCTAAAGTAAACATTTATTTTAAAACGAGAACAGATTAATCCCTAAATGACGTTACGCCAAACTTTTTTGCCTCAACTTTTGCCGTTGGAGCCAATGCTGTAAGATTGTCAATTCTTGACTGATTTGATGGATGCGTGCTTAAAATTATCGGTGGTGCGTTATCACCACTATTGACTTGCATGCGTTTCCAAAGTTCAGCAGCTTCATCGGGATTATATCCTGCTATTGCCATTAAATATAATCCAATTTTATCGGCTTCAGTTTCATGAGCTCTACTAAAAGGCAGTATCACGCCAACTGTAGTTCCTACTCCATAATATTGATTAAAAGCTTCTCTTGATTTTTCATCATCAAAAGCCATGTTTCCAGCCACTGCAAGCGTTTGTTGAATTAAACCTGCACTCATACGTTGTTGCCCATGGTTTGCCAAAGCGTGAGCTACTTCATGACCCATGATAGCTGCAACACCGGTTTCTCCATTTGCTACAGGAAGTATCCCTGTGTAAAAAACAATTTTTCCACCAGGCATACACCAAGCATTTACGGTTTTATCATTAACAAGATTATATTCCCATTTATAGTCTTTTAAATACCCTTGATATCCATTGGCATCAAACCAGCGTTCGGCTGCTGTAGCAATGCGCTGTCCAACTCTAGTAATCATTGCTGCGTCTTTTGTTCCCTTAACAACCTTATGCTCGGTTAAAAATTCGTTGTATTGTTGAAATGCTGTAGGGAATAATTGTGAGTTGGGTATTATGGCCATAGTTTTCTTTCCTGTAAACGGATTCGTTGCACAGGACAAAAATGTAATGATCGCTCCTAAAGTAACTACAACATTTCTTGGTTGCATTGGTAATGGTTTAAATTATCTATTATAAACTTACAAAAACCATTTCGAATTATTGCACCAAAAAAGCTTGTTATTTTCCAACAATATGAAGCTCAGAGAAATTTTTATCGATAATCATGGTGGCATCACCATTCATTTTTAGCTCACTTAAAGGAATGTCTACATTGTCAAGTTGAATTTTATCAATCTCAAAAGGCAGGCCATGGAATTTTAATTTGAATGTTTCATAGGTCGTAATAAACTTCCCTTCTTTATGTTGCTGAATAATGAGTTCTTTAGTTTTTCCTGTAAGTTTGAAGGTTCTTAAACTATAACGCCCTTTGGTATAATCGTAACCATCATGAGCATCATCAAAGAGCTCCGAAACTTCCTTCCCTTCCTTATAATAAACGTCTAAAACAACTTCTTCAATATTTTTTTCACCTACATATTGCTGAATTGGATACTTCGGAATTATGGCTCCTTCTTTTACAAAGATTGGCATACTATCAATATCGGCTTCAACCCACATTTCTTTTCCGCCTTTTACAACTTCATCTGTCCAGAAATTAAACCAATTTCCTTTAGGAACATACATACGTCTTCCTTTTGCATTAGGTTCTAAAACGGGGCACACCAAAATCTTATCGCCAAAAACAAATTCATCGGTTCTGTAATGCGTATGCACATCGTATTGATCGAATAACACTAACGATTTTAATATTGGTGTACCATCATTTATATAATTCCAAAATGCCGTATATAAATAAGGGAGTAGTTGGTATCTGATTTCTATAAATTTTCGTACAATATCGGTAACATCTTCATCAAACGCCCAAGGTTCCTGATCGCCATGATCGCCAGAGGAATGCACACGACAAAACGGATGAAATATTCCTAGCTGGATCCATCGTGTAAATAATTCGCCTTGAGGTTGCTCGGCAAAACCGCCAATATCACTTCCGGCAAACGAAAAACCAGACATTGCCATACGTTGTGCCTGTACATTGGCAATCCATAAATGTTCCCAGGTCGCAACGTTATCGCCTGTCCAGGTTGATGTATAGCGCTGTGTTCCAGAGTAAGCTGCTCTAGTTATTACAAAGGGGCGCTTTGGATAGCTAAATTTTTTAAGGCCATGGTACGTGGCTCTTGCCATTTGCATCCCATAAACATTATGTGCTTTTCTGTGGCTACAAGGATTGCCGTCGTAATCGTGCCTTACGTCGTTTGGGAAGGTTTTATTAGGAACCTCCATAACGGCAGGCTCATTCATATCGTTCCAAACGCCTTTTACGCCTATATCTTCAATAAGTTCTTTAAATAATCCTGACCACCAATCTCTAACTTCTGGTTTTGTAAAATCCGGGAAGTAACATTCACCCGGCCAGACTTTTCCTTTCATATAAGGGCCATCCGCACGTTTACAGAAATAATCGTTTTCCAGACCTTCTTGAAATATTGCATAGTCTTTATCTACTTTAATTCCCGGATCAATAATGGCGACCGTTTTAAAACCATCATCCGCCAATTCCTTAACCATACGTTTTGGATCAGGGAAATACTCCTTGTTCCAAGTGAAGCATCTAAAGCCTTCCATATAATCGATGTCTAAATAGATTGCATCGCATGGAATCTTTAAGTCTCTAAATTTTTTTGTGATTGCCTTTACCTTACTTTCTGGATAATAACTCCATTTACATTGATGATATCCTAATGCCCAAAGTGGCGGAAGTTGGTGCGGTTTCCCTGTTAAATCGGTATAATTTATAACGACATCTTCCATTTTAGGACCATAAATGAAATAGTAATTCATCTCGCCGCCTTGCGCCCAAAAACTGGTTACATTTCTGCGCTCATTAGCAAAATCGAAAAACGATCTAAAGGTATTGTCGAAGAAAATTCCATAAGCCTTTTTATGATGTAATCCTGTATAAAACGGAATGGCTTTATAAATAGGATCGGTTTCCTTTCCGAAGGCATAAGAATCGGTGACCCAATTTTCAAAACGTTTCCCTTTAAGGTTCAAGTGTTCTGGTTTATCGCCAAGACCGTAATAACTCTCACCATCTTGAGACACCTTACTCATTTTTACAATATTGCCACCATACTCATAACTCTCTTCCCAGTGAAATCCAATTTCATCCTGATTAATAAGTTTATTATCCTTGGCATCGAAAAGCTGTACGCCTAAATTTTCTTTTGAAATATTGCAAATCAGCTTTGATGTTGTAATACTATAATGGTCTTTTTTATCTTCAATCTTTAAATGGTTATAGCCCGTACTTGCATATTTTGTTATGGCATAGGAGAAATCATTTTTGAAATTTCCGGTTGTAGTATATCGAAATCGTAACACACTATCTCTTAATATAGTGAGTTGCAGTATCACATTGTTATCTGTGGAAAAATATAAGGTGTCGACATTTTTTTTAAATGCGACTATTTTTGAAGGAACTAAATTTCCTTTTTGCTCTAAATCGGTATTAACAATCATGTAATTACTATTTACAAAATGTAAAAAAAAGCATAAGTTCGGACATATAAAACAATAGTTATAAAACTTATTAACTATAACGTTTTCGGTTTGTTATTTTGAATATTTAAAGGCTACCATGCCTAATGGAGGAATCATAATTTTAGCAGAATGGTCTCTGGATTGACACTTTTTTTTGTCAGAATCAATTAATTTATTTTTAAAAGTTCCTGTTCCGGAATAGGTCTTTAAATCACTGTTGAAAATCTCTTTTAGCTTGCCCGGTTTTGGCAAGCCAATTCTATAATTTCCTCTTGGGATTGGTGTCATGTTACAGGCAACAATAACATCGTCTGAAGGTTTTACACCATGTCTAATGTATACCAATACAGAATTTTCGGTATCATTATAATCTATCCATTCAAAGCCTTCCGCACTAAATTGTTTTTCATACAGTGCAGGTTCTTTTTTATAAAGCTTATTCAAATCCCTAACCAAAGCCTGTAAACCCTTGTGAACCTCAAAATCTAATAAATGCCAATCTAAACTTTTTTGAAAATTCCATTCTTCACTTTGTCCAAACTCGGCACCTTGAAACAATAATTTGGTGCCTGGATGCGTAAACATATAGCTGTATAGCAAACGAAGGTTAGCAAAACCTTGCCATTCGTCTCCCGGCATTTTCCGTAGCATGGAATGCTTCCCATAAACCACTTCGTCATGTGAAAAGGGTAACATAAAATTCTCTGTAAACGCATAGGTCATAGAAAACGTTAAGTCGTTTTGATGATGTTGTCTGTAAATGGGTTCTTTTGCAAAATACTCGAGCGTGTCATGCATCCAGCCCATCATCCATTTCATACCAAATCCCAATCCACCAACGAATGTTGGTTTTGATACCATTGGAAAAGATGTTGATTCTTCGGCAATGGTTTGCACATCCGGAAAGCTTTTATAAACTTCTTCGTTAAGTTCTTTCATAAATGCAATAGCATCTAAATTTTCTCTGCCACCAAATATATTGGGCTCCCACTCGCCTTCATCTCTAGAATAATCTAAAAATAGCATCGACGCTACTGCATCCACGCGCAATCCATCAGCATGATATTGATCTACCCAAAAAATCGCATTACTTATTAAAAACGATTTGACTTCGTTCCTACCATAATTAAAGATTAAACTTTTCCAATCCGGATGATACCCTTTACGTTTATCCGGATGTTCATATAAACAAGACCCATCAAAAAACCCTAAACCATGTGCGTCTTCTGGGAAATGTGATGGTACCCAATCGAGAATAATGCCGATATCGTTTTGATGTAGTTTATCGACCAACAATTTAAACTCTTCCGGGTATCCAAAACGCGATGTTGGCGCAAAATATCCCGTAAGCTGATAGCCCCAAGACGGATCGTAAGGAAATTCCATTATTGGCATAAGTTCGACATGTGTAAAATTCATGTCTTTTACATAAGCGACCAGCTCATCAGCCAATTCGGTATAAGACAAGAATCTGTTTTCTTCAATCTTGCGTTTCCAAGATCCTAAATGGACTTCATAAACCGAATATGGTGCATCTAAAGCATTATGTTTTTTACGGGTTTTCATCCAATTCTTATCCTCCCAATTATAGGAGTCTTCCCATACTACTGACGCTGTTTTTGGAGGATGCTCACATCGTCTTGCATACGGATCGGCCTTTTCGGTTTTTATATCGTTATTGTTGCTTTGTATTTTGTATTTATAGGTATTGCCTTTACCAACGGCAGGGATGAATCCTTCCCAAATACCACTTTCGTCCCAACGTACATTAAGTTGATGATCACCTTCAATCCAAAAATTAAAATCACCGATTACAGAAACGGTTTTAGCAGTAGGTGCCCAAACGGCAAAATACGTACCTTCAACACCATCAACCGTTGTAATATGAGAACCCAATTTTTCGTAAAGCCTGTAATGCTTTCCCGATTTAAAAAGGTTGATATCGAAATCTGTAAACAGACTATATGCTTTTACTTCTGCCATAAATTAATGATTCATAATATTTGAAATTCCTTTTAATGGAATAACTGCCCAACGGGGACGTGAATTGAGTTCGTAACCTAACTCGTAAACTGCTTTTTCCAATAAAGAGTACTTTAATAAAAATATGCGCTCTTGGTGATACCCAATATTTAAGTTCGCGTTTTGAACTTCAACAATATAAGTTCCTAAAAATACACCTATAAGGTAACGATATAATAATTCTCCTGCCTGAAACAAATCTTCTTGATCATGTTTATAATCTGCGCTGTTATTAAATATTGTCGCATAAATCGCATAATGAAACGATCTGAACAATCCGGCGACATCTTTTAAAGGCGGTTGTTTAACTTTTCGGTCTCTAATAGTACTTTCTGGTTCACCTTCGAAATCTAAAATATAAAAATCGTCATCTTGAACTAATATTTGCCCTAAATGATAATCGCCATGAACACGAATCCTTTCACTTTTTAATTTTGTCCAGTCAAAATTTACAAATCGCTTTCTTATTTCATTTTTCTTATCCAAAAATTCGTTTGCTAATTCTAATGAAAGCCCATCAAGTTTATGCATATTGTTTTCGATAGAATTTAATCTATTCTGGAATTGATACAGCATTCTATTTTTTAACCAAACTGTATAATCGCCATTGAAATGATCTGGTGTAAATGAAGTATCCTCAAATTCTGACCCTAAAGCAATATGCATTTCTGCGGTTCGCTTTGCAAGGGTCTGGATTTTTAAAAATAGATTTGATCCAGTCCAGCCAATAATTCGAGGAGAAACATCTGCAATGCCAAGTCTCACAAACAACTCTATTGATGGTAATGACTTAATATTAATGTTTTTGGTTTCTAAATTCAAAAACAATTTATGTAATTCCTTTTGCATATAGTCCCAGGCATCGCCTTCATTTGTAACCATTTCCTGCATTAAACCAATGGTTATATAATCATTTTCAGAATCAACAATATTGATACTTCCTAAATATGCCGGCGTATTTTTAAAGCCTTTCTTATTTGACAAAAACTGACTCATTTCATAATCAGGGTTTTTGTCAGAATATATTCTTCTGAAAAACTTTAAAACATAGTTCTCATTATAGACAATAGAGGTATTACTTTGTTCTAAACCCATAAATCTTGACGATTCGTATGAGACGTTTTCAAAACGATTACTCTTATGATATTGTACTTTAGTTTTGTCTATTGGCAACGCATTTAAAATACGCTCAAAGACAAGTTTTCTAAAAGCTACAAGGTTTATAGCATCTATTATAAAGCCTACCTGACCCTTAATACTAATGGGAAGAATTCGATCTTTTTCTGCAAATGCTTCATCAGAAACAAAAGCAATTGGCAGGAAGTAGTGTTGATAAAATGCCTCTTCAAAATTAACTTCTAATATAAGGCCGTAATAGATTTCGTCATGTTGTTGAATTCTGAAGTATTCCGAAAGTTCGATATATTTTAATTTGCTCGCTTTACCACCATACCAGCGCTGCTTTATGATATAATCTTCTAAAACATCGGAAAGAAAAATCTTTACAAAATCTTTATTATCCAATAACTCCTCCCACTTTTCATTAAAATTGAAAGGTGTTTGCAAAGTTGTTTTAGAGTCTCTTACCGGCATATTATTTATTTATCTTGAATATGTGAAACGGCAATGTTGGGTGCAACTCCACAAAATTCCATTCGTCATACCAGTTATAGCTGCTTCCTGTAATAAGGTCTTTTAATTGTACCTGATGTCCTTGAGGAATCCCTAAATCATGTAAAGGTAGCTGTACCGTACCTTGTTGAGCATAATACGGATCTAAACTTATAATGACCAAAACTTCGTTGGTTCTGGCATCATTCCACTTATAAAAGGCTATGAGGTTGTCATTCTCAATATTACAGAACTTGATATTATTCGTTTGTTGAAGTGCTTCTTGCTCGTGACGGATTTTATTTATTCTCGAAATAAGTGTGGTTAGTTTGTTTTCTTTTGTCCAGTGGTAATGACAAATTTGAAACTTTTCAGAATTCAAATATTCTTCTTTACCTGGAAGTGCATCGCTTATCATATGCTCAAAAACAGGACCGTAAATTCCTGTATTTGAACTTAAGGTCGCTGCCAATGCGTAACGTTGAATATGTTTAGATTCATTGGCACCTTGTAAATGAAACGGATTAATATCCGGCGTATTTGGCCAAAAATTGGGGCGCATGTATTCGCATTGCTCTGTTGCGGTCAATTCGTTTATATATTCAATAAGCTCGTGCTTTGTACTACGCCAGGTAAAATAGGTATACGATTGCGTATAGCCTTGTTTCCCTAATTGCTGCATCACCTTTGGTGTTGTAAATGCTTCGGCTAAAAACAAGACATCCGGATGTTTCCTTTTTACTTCTGCAATAATCCAATTCCAGAAATAATAGGGCTTGGTATGCGGGTTATCGACTCTAAAAACACTTATACCACAATCAATCCAATACGTTAAAATATCTAAACATGCATTCCATAGGTTTTTATAATCTTCCGATTCCCAATAAATGGGCAGAATATCCTGGTATTTTTTTGGTGGATTTTCAGCATATTGAACCGTTCCGTCCGGTCGCCATTTAAACCATTCGGGATGTTCCTTTACCCACGGATGATCTGGTGCTGCCTGTAAGGCATAATCCATAGCGATTTCAATGCCCTGATCTTTAGCATGTTTTACTAAAGATTTAAAGTCGTTAATGGTTCCCAATTCCGGATGAATATCTTTATGTCCTCCAAGCTCTGAACCAATGCCCCACGTTGAACCAACATCGTCTTTAAAAGTTTCAGTGGTGTTGTTTTTTCCTTTTCTATTAACTTCGCCAATGGGATGAACTGGCGGAAAATACAAGGTATCAAAACCCATTTGGGCTACTCTGGGCAATAAACGTTCACAGTCTTTAAATGTACCATGAGTGCCTTCTTTTTCTGAAGCTGAGCGCGGAAAAAATTCGTACCATGTACTAAACCTTGCTTTTAACCTATCGACATATACTTGAAATTCTCGTGACTCATTAGCCAAAATTTTCTCGGGAAACTTTACAAATATATTGTGAAGCTTATCGCTTATCGCTTCAGTTATAGCATAGTCGTAATGAGATTCGTCTGTAAAAAGACTCATGCATTTTAAAAGGTATTCCTTTTCAGATTTGTTGGCTTTTTTCAAAAGCGGTTTCAAATATTCTACACCTTCTAATAATTCTGAAGTTACGTTCTGATTGTCTTCAATTTTTCGCGTAATGCCGTGTTGCCAGTTTAAAGCATAATCTACCCAACCCTCAACTTTATAAGTGTAAAAACCTTGTTTTTCAACCACAAAAGAGGCTTTCCATTCATCATTATGCATAGGATGCATTCTAACTTCCTTCCAGCTTTTATCATTTTCATGCTTAAATAATACTGAAGCTGCAATCACATCATGACCATCAACAAGAACATGGGCATCAACATTTACAATTTCGTTAATAACCCTTTTAATGAAAAACTCGCCATCATTTATTTTTGGCGAAACATAATCAATAACAACTCTTCTTTGATTTTGCATGTATCTTGTTGGTTTTGAAGTAGCTAAATATAGTAAATTAAGCTATGCTATTGCTGATAATATTGTAACAAAAGCTACTACAACGTTTGAATGTTAAAAAAAATTAAATGTTTTGGTTTAAATAATGTAACCAGATGGAATTACTGCACCTTTTTTAACCACAACAATACCATCCTTAATAAAATAAGTATCGGTTTCTTTGTCTTCCAAATGCATTCCTCCATCTATTTTTACGTCATCTCCAATACGACAATTTTTATCTATTATGGCATTATTGATATAACATCGTTCCCCTATTCCCATAAGGATTTTGATTTTGTTGTTTTCAATTTCTTCGAGAGATTCATAAAAGTCACTTCCCATCATATAGGTTCTGCTAACCGTTGATTCCTTGCCTATTCTGGATCT
>CAXMOQ010000006.1:17877-37154 GCA_964195015.1 uncultured Flavobacteriaceae bacterium
TAATAATGCAACCATCAGCAATTACGCTTTTATTTAATGTGGTACCGGATATTTTTGATGTTGGCAGTATTCTCGCTCTGGTGTAAATATGATTTGCATTATTATACAAATCAAATTTCGGAATATCGTCGGTTAAGCCAAGGTTTGCTTCGAAGAAGGAATCAATATTACCAATATCGGTCCAATAGCCCTCGTACTGATAACTTAACGTTTTGTGTTTGTTAATGTTATTCGGAATGATTTCTTTTCCAAAGTCAATCGTGTTGGGGTCATTCATCAATTCAATTAACAAATCTCTATTAAAAATGTATATTCCCATCGAAGCCAAATAATGCCTGTCTTCAGTTTTCATCGCTTCACTAACTTCTGAAGTCCAATCTGGTAACAAACTGGTATCAGGCTTTTCAATAAACGATGTTATTATATTTTCGCTATTCGACTTTAAAATGCCAAACGACGTAGCATCTTTGGCATTTACAGGAATGGTTGCAATAGATATTTCGGCTTCACTCTTAATATGTTCCTGTACCATTAAATTATAATCCATTTGATATAATTGATCCCCTGAAAGAATTAGAGCATATTCAAAATCATGCCCCAAAAAATGATGCATACTTTGTCTTACTGCATCTGCCGTACCCTGAAACCAATTGGCACTTTCCATAGTTTGTTCGGCAGCCAACACATCGACAAAGGCAGAACTGAAAAAACTAAAATGATAGGTATTTTTAATATGTTTGTTTAATGAAGCAGAATTGAATTGCGTTAATACAAACATCCTTTTTATATCAGAATTGATGCAATTAGAAATCGGAATATCAACTAATCGATACTTCCCAGCAATTGGAACGGCAGGTTTTGATCTTTTTTCGGTTAATGGATATAACCTTGAACCTTGTCCTCCTCCTAAAATAATACTCAATACTTTATCATTAATCATTTTTTATTGTGTTAAGGATTTATATAATTCTTTATGCTGTTTTGCTATTGCTCTCCAATCAAATGTATCTTCAACTCTTTGTCTGCCATTTTTTGCCATAGTCTTTTTCAATGTCTCATCATTTATTATTTTATTAACTCCGCTTGCAAGATCTCTTGCAAATTTATCAGGGTAAACGGCTTCAAATGGAGCTATATCCTGTTGTTCTAAAGGTATTAGTATTCCTGTTTCTCCATCAACAACAACTTCTTTTATACCACCAACAGCACTAGCAACAACGGCAGTTTCACAAGCCATTGCTTCAATATTTATTATTCCAAAGGGTTCATATATTGATGGACAGCAAAATACATCGGCATGCGAATACAATTGTATGACTTCTTTTTTAGACAACATTTTATCGATCCAAATAACATTATCCCTAGTTTTTTTCACCTTATTAACACTGACTTCCATCTCTTTGCCAATTTCCGGAGTATCTGGAGCACCAGCACATAAAACTATTTGGGTATCAGGATCAATATATTTAATGGCATTTACTAAATGAATAATACCTTTTTGTCGCGTAATTCTACCTACAAAAAGCACAAAGGGTTTTAATTTATCAATGCCATATTCTTCAAGAGTAGATGTTTCTTTGGTAACTATATATTCTTCAAGATTTATCCCATTATAAATGACTTTTATTTTGTCTTCATCTACATCAAAATATTGTAATACATCTTCTTTAGTTTCTTTTGATACAGCAATAACTGCATCTGCCATCTCAATTGCCGTTTTTTCAATCCAGGAAGATGCATCGTAACCTCTACCTAATTGCTCTCTTTTCCATGGTCTTAATGGCTCTAATGAATGTGTTGTTATTACTAATGGAACACCGTAACATAATTTTGAAATGATACCAGAAAATTGAGCATACCAAGTGTGGCAATGCACAATATCAGCATCTAAATCATCAGCATTCATTTTAATACAGGTCATTAAACTATTTAATACAGCTTTTAGCTTATCATTTGTATTGTCAAATTCTGGATGATCAAAAGAAAACCCTTTAACTGTTAAACTTTCTGTTTTTTCATCTTGATCCCCAAAACATCTTACATCAATTTTCATTAGTTTCGCCAATTCAGCCGCTAAATATTCAACAACTACGCCAGCACCACCATAAACATTCGGTGGAAATTCTTTAGTATAAAATAGTACTTTCATTAAAACCCCAGTAATTAGTTTATAAATAGTTGATTAAACAACTTTAAATTTCGACATAAAATTACAAATTAATACACAGTACCACTGTCTCATAGCGTATTATTAACGATATGATAACAAATCATAGTTTCATTTTACAATTCATATCTAATTGCTGAAAAAATATCAAATGTGAATCCGGTTTCTTGGAGTTTTCAATTCATATTGGCTTTAATTAAATTTAACACTGTAATTTTACGCAGATAAATTCGACAATAGTTAATAGAAATCTATGTTTATACATGCTATGAAAAAAGTAATTTTATTAGGTCTTTCCCTTATATGGTTTAGTTGTAATACTTCAGCTCAAAAAAAGAAAGAAACAAAACAATACGAAGTTTCAAAAACTGAAGCTGAATGGAAAGATCAACTTTCTGAAGAAGCATTTAACGTACTGCGAAAAGCTGGAACCGAACAACCATTTTCAAGTAAACTAAACAAAAATTACGAAAAAGGGGTTTACGTGTGTACGGCTTGTAATACCCCTTTATTTAAAAGCGAACATAAATTCGATTCTGGTACAGGATGGCCTAGCTTTGATAGAACTATTGAAGATAATGTAGAATTCTCGACCGATCGTAATTTGGGATATTCACGTACCGAAGAACTCTGCGCAACTTGTGGTGGACATCTAGGTCATGTATTTAACGATGGCCCAAAAGATACTACAGGACAGCGCCATTGTATAAATGGTGTATCTTTAACTTTTATACCAAAAGATGAGTAACTACAACATTAAAAAAACGGAAGACGAGTGGCGTTCTGAACTTTCTGAAGAACAATATCGCGTATTGAGAGACAAAGGCACTGAAAGACCACATACAGGGAAATTCAATCTCCATTTCGAAAAAGGGGCTTATAAATGTGCCGCCTGCAATCAGCAGCTTTTTGAAAGCAATAGTAAATTCGACGCTCACTGTGGTTGGCCAAGTTTTGATGATGCTATTGAAGGTACCGTAGATCGTATCCTCGATAAAACACATGGTATGTTACGTACCGAAATTGTTTGCTCCAACTGTGGTAGTCATTTAGGGCATGTATTTAATGATGGCCCAACAGAAACTGGTGAGCGTTTTTGTGTGAATTCTGTAAGTATAGATTTTAAAGCTGATGAGTAGTTATTTGGAAAGCATTATTAAGCAATTCGAGTATTATAAATTACTTGGCGATAAGACCTTTGCGCAACTTCAGGACGATGAGATTCATTGGCAACACAACGCCGAAAGCAATAGTCTAGCCATTATTGTGAAACATATGGTTGGCAATATGTTAAGTCGTTGGACAAATATTTTAACAGAAGATGGCGAAAAAACATGGCGGCAGCGCGATCAGGAATTTGAAGATACTTATACTTCAAAAAACGATATGATTACCGATTGGAATAAAGGCTGGCAATGTTTGTTTGAAGCCATTAGACCTTTAAATGAAGATGATTTAGAACGTATCATTTACATTCGTAACCAAGGACACACAGTTACCGAAGCTATTAATAGACAATTATCACATTACGCTTATCATGTTGGACAACTCGTTTTTGTTGGTAAAATGATTAAAAGTGACCAATGGCAATCACTCTCCATTCCTAAAGGAAAATCAATTGCATACAACGAAGATAAATTTAGCAAGGAAAAAAGTAAACGTCATTTTACCGATGACCTATAATTCTTGCTCAAATAAATTTCTTACATCCATTTAATTTTCAATTTTCGTTTCGTAAATTCGTAGCTTCAAATTAAGATTAAAAAAATACTTATGAGTAAATACGATATCATTGTTCTTGGTAGTGGCCCAGGTGGTTACGTTACAGCCATTAGAGCATCGCAATTAGGGTTTAAAACCGCTGTAGTTGAAAAAGAAAGTTTAGGAGGCGTTTGCTTAAATTGGGGATGTATTCCAACTAAAGCTTTATTAAAATCGGCTCAAGTATTTGAATATTTAAAACATGCTGGAGATTACGGTCTTTCAGTTAAAGACTACGATAAAGATTTTGATGCTGTTGTAAAACGCAGCCGAAATGTTGCCGATGGCATGAGCAAAGGTGTTCAATTCTTATTAAAGAAAAATAAAATTGATGTTCTTGAAGGTTTCGGGACACTTAAAGCAGGAAAAAAGATTGATGTCGATGGTAAAGAATATAGTGCAGATCACATCATTATTGCTACTGGCTCGCGTTCTCGTGAGTTACCAAGTTTACCTCAAGATGGCAAGAAAGTAATTGGTTATAGAGAAGCTATGACTTTGCCTAGTCAGCCAAAAAAGATGATCGTTGTTGGCTCTGGCGCTATTGGTGTCGAGTTTGCTTATTTCTATAATTCGTTAGGAACAGATGTTACTGTTGTGGAATTTTTACCCAATGTTGTTCCTGTTGAAGATGAAGATATATCAAAACAACTAGAACGTTCGTTCAAGAAAAGTGGCATTAAAATTATGACCTCTGCCGAAGTCACATCTGTTGATACTTCAGGTAAAGGCATAAAAGCCACGGTTAAAACTAAAAAAGGAGAAGAAGTTCTTGAAGCCGATATTGTACTTTCTGCCGTAGGAATAAAATCGAATATCGAAAATATTGGTCTCGAAGATGTAGGTATTGCGGTTGACAGAGATAAGATTCTGGTAAATGATTACTACCAAACCAACATTCCCGGTTATTACGCCATTGGCGATGTTACGCCTGGACAGGCTTTGGCACATGTTGCTTCTGCTGAAGGGATTTTATGTGTAGAGAAAATTGCAGGACAGCATGTTGAAGCTTTAGATTATGGCAATATTCCGGGTTGCACCTATTGTTCACCTGAAATTGCAAGCGTAGGGTTGACTGAAGCTCAAGCTAAAGAACAAGGAATCGATATTAAAGTTGGAAAATTCCCATTCTCGGCATCTGGAAAGGCAAGTGCCGGCGGAAATAAAGAAGGTTTTGTAAAAGTGATTTTTGATGCTAAATATGGCGAATGGTTAGGTTGCCATATGATTGGTGCTGGTGTCACCGATATGATTGCCGAAGCTGTTTTAGGTAGAAAACTTGAAACCACCGGACATGAAGTTTTAAAAGCCGTACATCCACATCCAACGATGAGTGAAGCGGTTATGGAAGCAGTAGCGGATGCTTATGGTGAAGTGATTCACTTATAATAAGACCATACATAAAAAAAACGATTCAGAAATGAGTCGTTTTTTTATATTCTAAAATCTACACCTAAAAAAATACCGTTAGGTGTTATCTCTTCAAATCCTAAAGAATATTTCATGTGCATATCAAGTTTTTTAGTTAATTGGTAAGAAATACTTAAATCGGCTCGGACTTTAAATTTATTGGAGAAAAAGTCGAAAAAGTAGTTCATACTTGGCCCTATCAAAATATAGAACCTGTCCACTATTTCATATTTTATATAAATGGGGGCATTTAAAAATTTGAAATCATTAAGAACTATAAAAAGTGCTTCAGGCTGAATAGATAATCTATCATCAACCTTAATATCGGTAAAAACACCTCCATAAAAACCAAGGCTCACATCAGGATTTGATCCGAAATTTCCTTCTTTAACTTTAAAGAATGTAAAATTTAAACCTCCCTTTAGTCCAAAATCGACTGTTGATTGAGCCTTAATTAATTGACTGAAAAATAATATTATTAAAAAAACGAAGAAAAACGGTTTCAATTTTTTGATTATAATTATTTATTAATACTACAGCAACTCATAAGTGCTGTAATTATTTAGTAAAACCCAATTATTGTTATTAAAAAATAACTTAAAGAAAACTCTGAATCGCCAACTCATAACTCTGCAATCCGAAACCTATAATAACGCCTTTTGCATTTGGAGATATATAGGACTGATGCCTAAAATCTTCCCGTGAAAACGTATTTGATATATGCACTTCTACAACAGGAGCTTCAATACTAGTAACAGCATCACCAATACCAACAGAGGTATGTGTATAAGCCGCGGCGTTTAATATAATACCATCATAACTAAAACCAACGTCGTGAAGTTTATCGATAATTTCCCCTTCAATATTCGATTGAAAATAATCAATCTGTACATTGGCATACTTGCCTTTCACTTCATCTAAAAACTCGGTGAACGATAAACTTCCATAGATTTCTGGTTCGCGTTTACCAAGTAGATTCAAGTTTGGACCATTAATGATGATCAATTTCTTCATGAAGTAAATGTATAAAAAAAGGAAACGTAATGGCTTCCTTTTTTTATACTTTATTTTCCTATTCAAATTTGTAACCTATGCTAAAGCTGAATACACCATTTTGATTTTTAAAATCGGTTGACCCAACGATATCCTTAATATTAGATAGTCCAAAATAATAACGCGCTCCAAAATTTAAACCACTCTCTAATTGGTAATTAATCCCAATATTGGCACCAAAATCAATATCATTATAATCATCTCTTATATCTTCCTCTCCAGAATCACCGGGAGATTCATATTTGTCTTTAGCAGATATTAAAACCCCAACTTGTGGTCCAGCTTCTAAAATGAATTCCTCGGTAACTTTAATTTTAGCCATCACAGGAACTTGTATATAATCTAACCCAAATGTTCCGTCATACCCATCGCTTTCGGTATATTTAGCGCCTTGTTGGGAGTACAAAAGTTCGGGTTGGATTGCAAAGCTATCATTGATACATAATTCGGCGAAGCCACCGAAAAAAAGACCTATTCTACTATTTAAATTTTCTGTATCGTCACCCCGAATCGATGTGACATTTACACCTGTTTTTAATCCATAATTATGGCATCCACAACTTGATAAAGTTAAAACAGCTAATATCGAAATAAATATATTATTTTTCATAATAAACTAGTTTTTAGTAGATTATTACTTTTAAAAGTATCATTTTAATATTAATCTACCAAAATATAGCACGGATAATTTGTAGAAATTCGATGAACTACATAGAATAAAAATATCAATATCTTAAATGAATTTATCCTATTTTAGCAACAATGAAATGAGCTAAATCGAAATTTAAATTAATAATAAATAGTGTTTGGCGAGTTGCATTTAACATTTATAAATAATAAAAAAGAGTAGATGAAATGGCAACATGCACTTAAAGATTTTAAACTATTTTTGAAAATAGAACGTGGCTTATCACAAAACTCTATTGATAATTATGCACTTGATGTGCAAAAATTAATAGTGCATTTAGAAACTCATAATATTACCCAATCCCCTATTTCTATTACCTCTGAAACGATTCAGCAATTTATATATAAGATTGCTAAAAGTGTAAATACCCGTTCGCAATCCCGCATTATTTCTGGGCTACGTAGTTTCTTTAATTATCTCATTTTTGAAGATTACAGGGAAACAAATCCGTTGGATTTAATAGAATCTCCCAAGATTGGAAGAAAGCTTCCTGATACTTTAAGTCTTAAGGATATTGATAATCTTATTAATGCCATCGATTTAAGTAGAAAATATAACAATGTGAAACTTGGAGAACGTGATAGAACAATGTTAGAAACCTTATATAGTTGTGGTTTACGTGTAAGTGAGCTAACGACTTTAAAAATTTCTGATTTGTTTTTTGAAGAAGGGTTTATAAAGGTAACTGGAAAAGGAGATAAACAACGCTTTGTACCAATTGGTAGAACTACCCAAGAAATTATCAATATATATATAAATGAAATTCGTTCACAGATAAATATTCAACCTAAAGATAAAGACACTCTATTTTTAAATCATTTAGGAAGACAACTGACCAGAGCTATGATTTTTACTATTATTAAACAACTTGCTGAAAAAATTAATCTTAAAAAGAGCATCTCACCGCATACCTTCCGACATTCATTTGCTACACACTTATTACAAAATGGTGCAGATTTAAGATCAATTCAACTTATGCTTGGCCATGAAAGCATTACCACTACCGAAATTTATGTGCATGTAGATAAAAGCCATTTAACCGACATTGTCGAAAAGTATCACCCTAGGAAATGAGTGTTCAGTTAGCTTTAAACAGTTTTCGGTTAGCGGTCTTCAGTTAATAGTTACATTTTAAACTTTAAACTACAGCTTAACAACAAACAACTTTGCAGCTATTTAGCAATATTAACAGCCCGCGTTTCTCTAATCACAGTCACTTTAACTTGTCCTGGATAGGTCATATCGGTTTGCACTTTTTGAGAGATACTAAAGGATAAATCGGCTGCTTTTTGGTCATCAACTTTCTCGCTTTCTACAATCACACGAAGTTCACGGCCCGCTTGAATGGCATAGGCTTTTTTAACGCCTGTAAATCCGAAGGCAATATCTTCCAAATCTTTTAAACGCTGAATATAACTGTCTAAAACTTGGCGTCTCGCTCCTGGTCGTGCTCCAGAAATAGCATCACAGACTTGAATAATTGGCGATATTAATGATTTCATTTCAATCTCGTCATGATGCGCACCAATGGCATTACATACTTCTGGAATCTCTCCAAATTTTTCTGCCCATTGCATCCCAAGAATAGCATGTGGCGTTTCCATATCGGCTTCGGCATCCGGCACTTTACCAATATCATGTAATAGTCCGGCACGTTTGGCCAGTTTCGGATTTAATCCAAGTTCTGCCGCCATAACACCGCAAAGTTTTGCAACTTCACGTGAATGTTGTAATAAGTTTTGACCGTAAGACGAACGGTATTTCATACGTCCAACAACCTTTATAAGTTCTGGATGTAAATTATGAATTCCAAGATCGATAACCGTACGTTTACCGACTTCAATGATTTCCTGGTCGATCTGCTTTTTGGTTTTCTTTACAATCTCTTCAATGCGCGCAGGATGTATGCGACCATCGGTTACTAACTTGTGCAACGATAAACGCGCAACCTCACGTCGTACCGAATCAAAACAGGATAAAATAATAGCTTCTGGTGTGTCATCAACAATAATCTCGACACCTGTAGCGGCTTCAATAGCACGGATATTCCGTCCTTCACGGCCAATAATACGCCCTTTAACATCGTCGGATTCTATATTGAAAACAGACACACAGTTATCCACCGCTTCCTCTGTTCCAATACGTTGAATTGTATTAATGATAACCTTTTTTGCGTCTTGTTCGGCTGTAAGTTTAGCTTCTTCAAGGGAGCTTTGTATAAATGCCATGGCATCATTTTTAGCTTCACCCTTTAATGATTCTACTAATTGTTCTTTGGCTTCTTCGGCCGACAGGCTGGAAATCACCTCTAATTGTTGTACTTGGCTTTTATGAAGTTTATCGAGTTCTACTTGTTTCTTTTCAAGGACATCGAGTCTGTGATCGTAATCTTTTACCTTGGCTTCAATGCTTTCATTAAGCTTTTTGCCTTTTGAAAGTTCGTTTGATATTTGAGATTCTTTGTCGCGTGTGCGCTTTTCGGCTTCAGCCATTTTCTTATCACGCGATAAAATTACTTTTTCGTGCTCACCTTTTAATTCGATAAAACGCTCTTTAGCTTGTAGCATCTTATCCTTTTTAATCACTTCGCCTTCACTATTAGCTTCTTTAATTATTGAAGCCGCGCTTCTTTTCGCACTTTTTATGAGTTTTGATGCATTATTTCTTTCTAATACTTTAGCCGTAATAAATCCTATTATAACGCCTAATAGTACGCCGCCAGCAATAAATATAATTGAGTTATCCATGTTAGTTAGTTTATGTATATAAAAAAGCCTACACCAGTATAAAGTTTTGTATAAACTCCTCAAAAACAAGTTTAGGGCTAACAAGCTGATCAAGTATCTGTAAGGTGCTGAAATAAATCCAGCACACGCAGCACGCTTTTACAACTTCAACTCACCCTTTTTAAAGAATTAACGTTGAGTTCATCAAAAAAAATTACTAATGTAGGCAGTTACCTATGTTTATTTTAAAGAACGTTAAGAGCTTAAATGCGACTGTAACATATCGTTTAATGCAACAAGTTTTGATTCGACCTGTTCACTCACATTTTCTTTATCAATAGTCTTCTGTTCAACCTGAGAAGCAAATTGTAAGGCGCACATGGCCAAAACATCTTGCTTATCTCTTACAGAATAACTCTGCTCAAATTGTTTTGTCATAGCTTCAATGTGTTTAGCTGCTTTACGTAACCCTTCTTCTTGATTGGCTTCAATAGTTAAAGGATATACTCTATTAGCTATAGATAGCTTTATTTTAAGCTTGTCTGACATTGATTACCATGTTACATTATTCCGAGAGTTGCGCAATGCAATAATCTATCTCTCTAATTAATGTATTTATTTTAAGCTTTGTTTCTCTTTTATTTTCGTCACTGCCAAGTATTGTCTTCGCCATTTTGAGTGCTTCATATTTTTCTTCCCAAGATGTTAAATGCGCATCTTGTTCCTGAAGCATATTTTTAGATTGTTGTAACTCTTCTTGCAATTTACTATTAGCTTGTTTTAAGCTATCTAGTTTGTGTAATACTTTGCTAATTCTATTCTCAAGAGAATCTACAATATCTTCAATATTACTCATTTATAAATTTCAATACTTATCCCACAAAGTTAACATACCTTACTATAAATTACAATTGTTTTTGCATAAAATTTGAAATGGGTCGTTATTACTCATATTGAACACATTGCACCAGTATTTGATTAAATCTTTGCATATTAAAATCAAATTAATAAATTAGCCGTAACAACTTACTTATGAGATTAATCCTTGTTTTCTTATTGACTTTATGCACGTTTACCAATGCACAAAACAACTACCCTCAAGATTATTTTAGTGATCCGTTAGATATCACATTAATATTAGCTGGCACATTTGCCGAACTGCGATCCAACCACTTTCACTCTGGTTTAGACATTAAAACACAGCAACGTGTTGGGTTAAATGTTTATGGTGCAGCCGAAGGCTATGTTAGCCGCATTAAAGTATCACACTTTGGATATGGAAAAGCATTATACATTACGCATCCTAACGGTTACACGACAGTTTATGCACACTTACAAAAGTTTGCTCCAGAGATTGAAACTTATGTTAAAAAGTTTCAATATGAAAAAGAATCTTACGAAATAGAGTTGTTCCCAAATGCTGAAGAATTAATAATTAAAAAGAACGACATCGTTGCTTATAGTGGGAATACCGGTGGTTCTGGTGGGCCACATTTACATTTCGAAATACGAGACAAATTAGAAAGACCTATAAATCCCATGCTTTTTGGTATTGATATAAAAGACACTACCAAACCAGTTATTTCATCGGTTTATGCCTATCCCAGTGGGGACAGTGCTTATGTAAACAAATCGCGGGAGAAACAAAAATTGCGCCTAATTCCAATTGAAAATGGCGACTACACCATCGAACATATTGAAGCTTTTGGCACCATTGGGTTTGGTGTTGAAACGATAGACCGACAAGATTTGGCATCCAATAAAAATGGCGTTTCAAATATTCAATCGTTTTTTAATGGAACCCAGAATTTTGAAATTGATTTTAGTCGGTTTTCATTTGACGAAACAAAACACCTCAATAGGCTAATCGATTTCGAGCATTTTAAAACGAAGAAGCAACGCATTCAAAAATTATATGTTGAGGCCAACAATCCGTTAAGTCTTTATAACAATCTTGACAATGATGGCTACATCACCGTAGAAGACAGTACTTATTCTGTTTACAAAATAAGAATTAAAGATTATAAAAATAATGATGCTTGGGTAACCATTCCTATTAAAGGGCTTAAAACTAACGACATAAAACCAAAAGAAAACAAAACAACACCATACTATATTTATACCAATCAGGCCACTTCTTTAAAGGAAGGCAATGTTGCCGTAGACTTTTTTCAGGACACTTTTTATGATGATTTCTATTTGGACTTCGAGGTAAATAATGACACATTAAAACTCCACGAAAATACAGTTCCCACTGTAAAATATTTTACAATAAACTACGATATTGGTAACTATAACGATACCGATAAAAGTAAGCTATACATTGCTAAATTATTAGGCTATTATAAATATCCTGCATATTCTAAATCAAAAAGAAAAGGGAATACGTTATCTACTAGGACAAGAGATTTAGGCACTTATGCGCTTGCATTGGATACGATCGCGCCAACCATAAAACCTATTAATTTCCAGGATGGGAACTGGTTGAGTAAATTCCGCTATTTAAAAGTAAAAATAGATGACAAACCTACGGGGATTTCAAATTATAGAGCCACAGTAAATGGGAAATGGATTTTAATGGAATACGATTACAAAACAAAAACACTAATCCACGATTTTAATGACGGTATTATTACCGAAACAAAAAATAATTTAAAGATAATTGTAACCGATAATGTTGGAAATAATTCTACATTTGAAGCTATGTTTTACAGAAAATAAATTTTAATCCCTTGAATAATAAATTTTCGTTAATTACCATTCTCCTTTTTATAATACCGTTTTTGGGATTTTCGCAAACCGCGACCGTTAAAGGTATTATTCTTGATGAATCCAATTCGCCTTTAGCTAATGTAAATATTGAAACAGGTATAGATGGCACTTCAACCAACGACAATGGTTTTTTTATTCTTAAGATTGCTGCAAATCAAGATGTTACTCTTGAGTTTACACACATTGCATTTAAAAAAGTGGTCGCCACTTTTAATCTGAAAAATGGCGAGGAGATTGAATTTAATCCCGTAATGAATGCCTCCATAGAACAAATCGCAACCGTGGTTATAACAGGTAGAAAACGTAAAGATGTAGAAGGCATCGTAACACTGGAACCTGCAACCATCAGGAAAATTCCAGGCGCCAATGCGGGTGTCGAGAATTTATTATTAACACTTCCGGGTGTTAACAACAATAACGAATTAAGCACACAATATTCTGTACGTGGTGGCAATTACGATGAAAATCTTGTTTATGTAAACGATATCGAAATATACCGCCCTTTTTTAGTGCGTTCCGGGCAGCAGGAAGGCTTGAGTTTTGTGAATACCGATTTGGTGCAAAATGTCGATTTTTCTGCTGGCGGATTTCAAGCAAAATATGGAGACAAACTATCTTCGGTTTTAGATATTACCTATAAAGTTCCTTATGAATTTAGCGTTAGTGCCGATTTAAGTTTACTTGGTGCCGCTGTTGCTGTTGAAACTGTTAGCAAAGATTCTAAATTTTCAGGAATTATTGGTTTACGTTATCGCGATAACAGCTTATTAGTTAATGCCAAGGAAACCGAAACCAATTACGATCCTAAATTTGGAGATATTCAAACGTATTTAACCTATAAGTTTTCCGATAAGTTTCACTTAAGCTTTCTTGGTAATGCATCTATCAATAAATACAATTACGAACCACAAACCCGACAAACCAATTTTGGAACACTTGCCGATCCGCTAGCGTTGTTAGTATTTTATGAAGGTAAGGAAAAGGATGAATATCAAACCTATTTTGCTGCTTTAAGCGGAACGTATTTCGCCAGTGACGACCTAAGCTTAAAATTAATTACATCGACCTATCACACCACCGAAGAAGAGCATTTCGATATTTTGGCACAATACAGACTGGGCGAAGTAAACAGTAATATTGGTGATGAAGATCTTGGCGAGGTTGAATTTAGTGAAGGTATTGGCGGACAATTAAATCATGGTAGAAATGATTTGGACGCTCTCATAACAAACATAGAACACAAAGGAAATTACAACCTTAATGACAACAATATTGAATGGTCTGTAAAATATACGCATGAAGATATTCGTGATCGTATTGTAGAATGGGAAGTAATCGATTCTGCCGGGTTTTCCATTAATCCGCCAGATTTAGATTTCTTCAATGAGCAACCTTATCAGCCCTATGAAGGGCCTTTAGTAGCTTTTCAAAATGTTAGAGCAACCAATAACACTCAAATAAACAGAATACAAGGCTACATGCAATGGAGCAAACGTTCAACCCTTGGTATTAACGATGTTTGGTACAATGCCGGCGTTAGAGTACAAAACTGGACAGTGCAAGGCGATGGTATTGCAAGTACATCTCAAACCGTTTTTAGCCCGAGAGCACAATTTGCAATAAAGCCTGTTTGGCTTCATGATATGCTGTTTAGAATTAGTGGTGGACTCTATTATCAACCACCGTTTTACAGGGAATTACGAGATTCTACGGGTACTGTACAACCCAATGTAAAAGCACAAAAATCGTATCATATTGTTTTAGGAAATGATTATAGTTTCGAAATGTGGGACAGACCTTTTAAACTCACTACCGAAGCCTATTACAAAAAATTAACCGATGTAAATCCTTACACAATAGAAAATGTGCGTATTCGTTACCGTGCAAATAACAATGCCACAGCTTATGCGTATGGCTTGGATATGCGCCTTAATGGAGAATTTGTACCAGGTACAGAATCATGGTTTAGTTTTGGGTATTTGAAAACCGAAGAAAATATAGAAAATAAAGGAGATATTCCAAGACCAACAGATCAACGTCTAAAATTTGCGGCCTTGTTTCAGGATTACGTACCCAATATTCCGAGCATGAAAATGTATTTGAACCTAGTTTACAATACAGGGCTTCCCGGAGGCTCTCCAAGTTATGCCGATCCTTATGAATACCAAAACCGCTTACCAGATTATAAACGCGCCGATGTTGGTTTTCAATTCGTTTTAGTAGATGAGAACAAACAGTTTACAAGTGGCTGGAAAAAATCCTTTAAAGAGCTTTCGTTTGGGTTTGAAATTTTCAATATATTCGATGTGCAAAACTCCATTACCAATACTTGGGTAAGAGATGTTTATAGCAAAAGACAATATGCCATTCCTAATTACTTAACACCTAGAGTGTTTAATATTAGAACTACGATGAAGTTTTAATTACTAAAAAAGGCTTCTATTTATAAACCATGACCGACGCCATCAAACTAGGACTTAAAGAAAACTGGAAACAGTTTACAGTTTTGGTTATTGTTAATGCCTTTGTTGGCGGTATGGTAGGACTGGAACGCTCCATTTTTCCAAAGTTTGCCGAAGTTGAGTTTGGAGTCGCTTCAAAAACGGCTATCCTATCCTTTATTACCGCCTTCGGAATCACTAAGGCTTTGTCCAATTATTTTGCAGGGAAATTGGCCAATAAATTCGGGAGAAAAAACCTATTGCTTTTAGGTTGGATGATTGCCATCCCGATACCCTTTATCTTAATTAACGCAACATCATGGAATTGGGTGATCTTTGCCAACATCTTGCTGGGCATAAATCAAGGCTTAGCTTGGAGTAGCACGGTGGTGATGAAAATTGATTTGGTAGGCGAAAAAAATAGAGGACTCGCCATGGGTCTAAATGAATTTGCAGGGTATTTTGCTGTTGGATTATTTGCTTTTTTATCAGGTGTCATCGCCGAAAAATATGGTATTAGGCCATTTCCTTTTTATCTGGGAATCGGACTATCGATTATTGGATTTCTAATCACACTTTTCTTTATTAAGGACACCAGGGTATTTGTAAAAAAGGAAACCACTACAAATACATCAGAAAAACTAAATCATGTTTTTCTGGAAACAACCTTTAAAAACAAAACCTTGAGTTCTATAACGCAAGCGGGTTTAGTGAACAATTTAAACGATGGCATGATTTGGGGGCTTTTACCCATTCTATTATTGTCATTAAATTACAATACACAAAACATTGGTATTATTGTAGCCATCTACCCAACGGTTTGGGGCATCGGGCAATTGGTGACCGGAAGAATGTCCGACCTATATTCAAAAAAAACAATGTTATTTTGGGGTATGCTAATTCAAGGAATAGCCATTATCTTTATTCCGATATCAAGTAATTTCATAACTTTATCAATCATTTCTGGCATTCTTGGACT
Source organism: uncultured Flavobacteriaceae bacterium (assembly GCA_964195015.1). Classification (GTDB taxonomy): domain Bacteria; phylum Bacteroidota; class Bacteroidia; order Flavobacteriales; family Flavobacteriaceae; genus CAXMOQ01. The sequence continues at coordinate 33,875 of CAXMOQ010000006.1, forward strand.
AGGAACAGCATTGGTGTATCCAACTTTTTTATCGGCTATTGCCCAAGCTACACAACCAAATCAAAGAGCAGAAAGCATTGGTGTGTTTCGATTTTGGAGAGATTTAGGTTATGCCTTTGGTGCCATTTCTTCAGGAATTATCGCTGACGTTTATGGCATTGAATATGCCATATATTGTATTGGCTTTATAACGATGTTATCATCTGTAATTATAAAAATACGTATGCCAAATCAATAATAAAAAACTTATTTTAGTCAAATGACATTCGAATTACATAAAGCTATCTTGATTTTGGAACGCACGCCATCCGTTTTAAATGCATTACTAAAGGATTTGCCTGAAGAATGGACACATGAAAACGAAGGTGACAACACCTGGAGTCCTTACGATGTATTGGGTCATTTAATTCATGGCGAAATAACCGATTGGATTACAAGAACAAAAATTATTTTGAGTGACGATGCTAACAAAACGTATAGGCATTTTGACAGATTTGCTCAATTTGAAAATAGTAAAGACAAATCGATTAATCAACTACTTATAGAATTTGAGGAATTAAGACATGAAAATCTAGAAACATTGAAATCTTTAAATATTTCTAGAGAAGATTTGTTACTTGAAGGTACGCATCCAGAACTTGGCGTTGTAACGTTAGAACATCTTTTAGCTACTTGGGTAACACACGATTTGGGTCATATTGCACAAATAGCTAGAGTTATGGCAAAGCAATACAAAGCAAATGTTGGTCCCTGGACACAATACATTAGCATTTTGAATAGGTAATTTGTACCATTAAAAGAATTGAAAATGAATTTAGAATCTAATCTTATACTGCAAGCCCAATTCAACCCAAAAATTAAATCCTATATTTTATTTGTGGTGTCATTCTTTCTCCTCATATCTATTATGGGAATCCCAATACTTATTATTTGGCTTCTTGGATTGGGGCAACATATAAGTAATCGTTATTACAATAATTTAGAATGTAAATTAACAAGCAGGCATATTGAATTTAAAAAAGGTGTCCTCTTTAAAGTTGATAAAACAATTCCGTTAGAGAATATTCAAGACCTAACATTTATTGAAAACCCTTTGTTGAAATATCTCGACTTACGCATTTTAAAAATTGAAACTGCTGGACATAGCAATCCTAAAGGAAGTGTTATGCAGCTAGTTGGAATTGTAGACGCCTCGAAATTCAAAGAAAAAGTACTCTATCAGCGTGAATTGATAAAAACGGGGAATACCGCCCAAAATTTAAATACAGAAACCGCTAACTCCCAAACCAACGCTTTATTGGAAGAAATTAGAGATCTTTTAAATGATATTAAATATAAAGATTAGCTCTAAAAAACAGCTTTAGCGTCAACAAATTCCTTTAAAACCTCAATAACGTAATCTATTTCAGCTTTGGAATTGTAGTGGCTAAACGAAAAACGGATGGATGGCTTATTCATATCGTCATCACTTAAAATTTGTGCAAGCACATGAGATCCTTGGTTGCTTCCGCTTTGGCAAGCACTTCCTTTAGAACATGCAATCCCCTTTAAATCTAACTGAAATAAAAGAATAAGTGCTTTTTCTGGTGGAATTGGCAAGCGTACATTAATTAAAGTATAGGTGCTTTTCCCAAGATCACCAGAGCTGCCATTAAATGCGATATCTGGAAATACATCTTGTAATCGTTTTATAAAATAAGATTTTAGGTGAAGAATATAAGCACGGTCTTTTTCTAAATTTTCATATGCTAGTTTAAACGCTTCTTCTAAACCAACTATATTATGAATTGATTCTGTTCCAGCGCGATAACCTCGTTCCTGATCGCCTCCAAAAATCATTGGTTTTAAAGCAGATCCTTTACGAATAAACGCGAACCCAACGCCTTTTGGCCCATGAAACTTATGTGCACTAACGGCCATAAAATCGATATGAATCTCTTGTAAATCCATTTCAAAATGCCCAACCGATTGTACCGTATCACTATGAAACAAGGCATCATGCTTTTTACATAAATCGCCAACACGTTTTATATCGAGCATATTCCCTATTTCGTTATTCACATGCATCAGGCTTACTAGTGTCTTTTCAGGCGATTGTAATAAGCTCTCTAATTGATTATAATCTACATGACCATCGGTGTCTAAATCAACATAGTTAACCGTAATACCATACTCTTTTTCCAGCTGTTCAATGGTATGTAACACGGCGTGATGTTCGATACGAGACGTGATTATTTTTTTAACGCCTAAATCCCTTACCGAACATTGCAATGCTAAATTATCGGCTTCAGTGCCACCCGATGTGAAAACAATTTCGGCTGCCGTTACATTCAAAATTTTGGCAATAGTTTTCCTTGTTTGCTCAATCAAAACTTTAGATGAGCGTCCAAAACTATGTGTAGATGAAGCATTTCCGTAATTTTGTTTCATCACAGAAATCATTTTATCAATAACCTCATCCCTAATTTGAGTTGTTGCTGCACTATCAAAATACACCTGTTTCATCTGTTAATATTATCTAGTTTTTGTTTTTACATCATACACTATGCATTCGTTTTGAAGCATTTCAAGGATACAAAAATAAGTCAAATAAAATTATTTCACATAAGCGACGTTATAAATTCACAATTCTCTTATTTTTGTCTCAAATCTTTGAATCCATGCGAAAAATATTTATGGTTTTATCTTTATGCTTATGCCTTTCATCTTGTGACGATGGCGATATTATCATTGTAGAGTTTGATTTTGATGATACTTTTCTGCAATGTGGCGAGTTGGTGTTTTATAAAATAAAATCGGATCCTGCTGAATCGTTATCACTTAATATTACAAGTCCTTCACTTACATTTGAAGATATATTAGATGTCAATGATGATAATACTTTAGAAACAGAAATTACAATTAGCGCTTCCAATCCTTTTAATTACAGATCTTATAACACCGAACCTACAAATTTGTTTTGTAATGATGTGCCGCCTTCCGGCATAACCATTACAAGTGATTTGGAAAGTACCACCGGCTCTGCAACAATAACTACTATTTTAACAGAAGACGATAATGATGGTATTCCGGCCGATTTTGAAGATATTAATGGCAATGACGATCTGGATGATGATGACAGCGATGGCGATGGCATCCCAAATTATTTAGATGATGATGATGATGGCGATAATGTAAGGACCATTACCGAAAAACCTGAATACACAGAGAGCGAAGGGCTTGCTAACGCACAAGATACGGATGGTGATGGCATTCCGGATTATTTAGATGACGATGATGA
>CAXMOQ010000006.1:37164-38913 GCA_964195015.1 uncultured Flavobacteriaceae bacterium
AGATTATTTGAATAATGAGGTTGCAACAACAGTTCCTGCTACAGCTTACAGGGAACACAGCATACAACAAACCTATGAGGTAACTTTAAAAGTATTTAATGTTAGTTTGCCTCCGATTACGCAGGATGAATTTGATTTTGGAACATTACAAGATCCTGCTACGATGGATACAAGAACGGTTACTCCAGAATTTTAATTATTAGGTTTTAAATTTTGAAAAATATAAACTTCGGTAGCGCCTAGTCCGTATTTTTTATAATCGGCGTCGTAGAATTTCAAGTTGTTGTAACGCCCGAAAAGATATTCCAACTCTAGTTTTAATACACCTTCGCCAACACCATGAATAAACACTATTTTTTGAATGCTTTTACGAATGGCAAAGTCCAATTGTCTTCTAGCAGTCTCAAGTTGAAGATTTAGCATCTCATGATTGGGCATACCTTTAAAAGCGTTGGTAAGCTGATGAATATGCAAATCGACTTCCAACGTAGGTTCGTAACGTTCTTTAACTTTTACTTTTGGCTGTTTCCGTTTGGCAGGCGTTTCTTTTTCAGAAATTATTTGATCCAGATTAGAATTTTTAAAAAGTTCTTTTCTTATCTCACTATCTGTTTTACGCCTTACGATTTCATTTTCATTATAGGACATTAAAAAGCCATCTTCAGTTTCAATGGTCACGTTCTTCCCTTCAATGTGCCTCACAATTCCAGACAAATCTTCATCTAAAAGCATAACGGCATCGCCTTTTTTAAAAGTCATAATTAATCATTTAAAACATCATTGTCATCTCTATCCGATTTACTAGGTATGTTTCGCGCTATTCTATAAATTCCCAACATAAGGATAACCATGCCACCAATTAGAAGGTATTCGTTTTGCTGTTTGTCAACTTTTGCATAAAAAGCGATTAGGGCTCCAACAATGATTAGGATATAATTTATTTTGTTACGCATATTTTAAAAATGAAAAGAAGTTCAAAAATAACATTTAATACGTAGAACTCATCTTGATTTTTTTAAATTTGATGCTTTACTACAAGAATGACTTTACAAGAACAATATATGATGCCGTGCTTGAACAAAAAAATTTTTGGTTTCGATTGTTTGGGTTGTGGCTTACAGCGTGCTGTGAATTTATTGTTTCATGGCGAGTTTGTTGCCGCATTTAAAATGTATCCTGCTGTTTATCCTTTAATTTTACTCTTTGTTTTTATTGGAGTAAATTTATTTTTCAAATTTAAGTATTCAAACAAAATTATAAATACTTTAGCCATACTAACACTTATAACCATTGTGGTAAGCTATTTAATTAAAATAACCAACTAAAATTAATTGCATGGAAAATCAAAGACTTAATCCAACTATCGTTTACGTACTCTCAATTATAGGCTTATTCTGCTGTTGTTTTGGAGGCCTCGGGTTTATTCTATCGGGTATAGCAGTTTATATAGCACATAGTAAATTAAAAGAGGTTCAGGCAAACCCAGATAATTATGAACCAAAAAATGTAAAAGCCATGAACACCGCCAAAATTGTGGCCATAGTCATATTAATTATTAATGTTCTATACTTATTATCGTCTATTTATAAAATTTACACTATTGGTTGGGATGAGCTCATGGAACAGTCTCAAGAGATGATGGAACAGTTTCAATAGAATCAATAATAAAAAAGAGGCTGTCTGAAAAGTAAAGTTCTATGTCATATTGAGCTTGTCGAAATATTTTTAATGTATTGATAATCAATATTG
>CAXMOQ010000007.1:0-38855 GCA_964195015.1 uncultured Flavobacteriaceae bacterium
AAGCTACCATGTTTTTTAATGATCCCGCAGGAAATGCTTTAGAATTTAAATCATTTAAGGATGTTAATCAGTTGTTCACTAAATAAATATTAACACTCAATTATTATTCATCCAGATACTATATCAATCGATACTAACTATTTCGTTCGCATGCAAGAAGTGTATTTTTAAGTAGCATGGCAATAGTCATCGGCCCTACACCTCCAGGAACTGGTGTTATAAAGCTTGCTTTTTTACTTACACTTTCAAAATGTACATCGCCTGCAAGTCGATAACCGTTCTTTTTACTGGCATCTTCAACGCGCGTTATTCCGACATCGATAATCGTAACATTTTCTTTTACCATATCGCCTGTTAAAAATTCCGGTATGCCTAGAGCTGCAACTATAATATCGGCTTTTTGCGTAATTTCTGATAGGTTATTGGTGCGGCTATGCGCTATTGTTACCGTAGCATTTCCAGCCTTACGCTTTTGACTCATTAAAATACTCATGGGACGACCTACAATATGACTTCTACCAATAACAACAACATTTTTGCCCGATGTCTCAATATTATAACGCTCTAGCAATTCGAGAATTCCGTATGGTGTTGCCGATATAAAACAAGGTAAATCCAACGTCATTCGTCCTACATTTATAGGATGAAATCCATCAACATCCTTATCAGGATTTACAGCCATTAAGACTTTTTGATCATCAATATGCTTTGGCAAAGGAAGCTGCACTATAAATCCGTCAATATCACTGTCATTATTGAGTTTGTGAATATTTTCAAGTAATACGTCCTCGGTTGTTTCTTCAGGTAAGTCAATCAACGTAGAGTTAAACCCAACACGTTCGCAAGCTTTTACTTTGGCGTTAACATAGGTCATACTGGCACCATCGGTTCCAACCAAAACAGCAGCGAGATGTGGTGTCTTTTTACCTTCCGATTTTAGTTTTGTAACTGCAATTGCGATTTCATCTTTAATGTCGTTGCTTGTTTTTTTACCGTCTAGTAGAATCATTTGTTTTAAAGTTTTCAGTCTTCAGTCTTCAGTCCACAGTCTTCAGTCTTCAGTCTGCAGTTAGTTAAATTATAATCCAAACTTCTCTGGGTTATTAATCATGTAATTTATTAATTTGCCTATCTCTTTACTTTTAGATTCTAATTCTTTTTTCTTTTTCTCAGATATATATTTACATGCAACTGCAAATTCCAACCAAAGTTGAGTTTCAGAATTCTCACTATCTGCATCAGATAATTTACTTTTGAAATGTTTTACATACTGACGCTTTCTGTAGGCTTCTGCTATTGCAGAACAAACTGCTCTACTGGATCTAACTATTTGTGAAGTTAAAGCAAATCTTTCTTCGACAGGAAAACCTTTAGACAAATGAAAGATTTCCATCGCTAAATCAAACCCTTTCTGGTATGCCAATAATGTTTTAAATCCCATTTACTATAACAAATATAATTTAATTTCAAACTGAGGACTGCAGACTGAATACTGAAGACTGTTTACTAAATCAACGCATATTCTGCATCGCTTGCATCATTTTCTTTCCGCCTCCACCTTGCATCATCTTCATCATTTTGCTCATTTGGTTAAATTGTTTCAATAACTGATTTACCTGTTGTACTGATGTTCCTGAACCTTTTCCAATACGTTTTTTTCTACTAGCATTAATTACTGAAGGATTTGTACGCTCTTTTGGAGTCATAGAATGAATAATTGCTTCAATACCTTTAAACGCGTCGTCATCAATATCGACATCCTTCATCATTTTACCGGCACCGGGAATCATGCCAACAAGGTCTTTCATGTTTCCCATTTTCTTGATTTGTTGAATTTGTTTCAAGAAATCATCAAAACCAAATTGATTCTTTGCAATCTTCTTCTGGAGTTTACGCGCTTCTACTTCATCAAATTGCTCTTGTGCTCTTTCTACCAAAGACACCACATCACCCATGCCAAGAATACGGTCGGCCATACGCGCCGGATGGAACACATCAATGGCTTCCATTTTCTCACCTGTACCAATAAACTTAATAGGCTTGCTAACAACCGATTTAATAGAAATAGCCGCACCACCACGTGTATCACCATCTAATTTGGTAAGGATCACACCATCAAAATTCAAGACATCATTAAAAGCCTTGGCTGTGTTTACAGCGTCCTGACCTGTCATAGAATCTACAACAAACAAGGTTTCTTGTGGTTGAATGGCTTTGTGAATGTTAGAGATTTCTGTCATCATAACCTCATCGACTGCCAAGCGACCGGCAGTATCTATAATCACGACGTTAAATCCGTTTGCTTTAGCATGCTTAACACCAGCCTGTGCAATGGCAACAGGATCATTATTTCCTTTATCGCTAAAAACCTCAACATTTATTTGCTCTCCTACAATATGCAATTGATCTATCGCCGCAGGACGATACACATCACAGGCTACTAATAATGGTTTTTTTGTTTTCTTATTTTTAAGATAATTGGCGAGTTTCCCGGAAAAGGTAGTTTTACCAGAACCTTGCAAACCAGACATTAAAATAATACTTGGTGTTCCTGAAAGATCAATCCCTTCGGCATCGCCACCCATTAACTCGGTAAGTTCGTCTTTAACAAGTTTTACCATGAGTTGTCCCGGTTGCAACGATGTTAGCACGTTTTGACCAAGTGCTTTTTCTTTTACTCGAGTTGTAAATTCTTTAGCAATTTTAAAGTTAACATCGGCATCAAGTAATGCACGGCGCACTTCTTTAAGAGTCTCAGCTACATTTACTTCGGTGATACTTCCGTGTCCTTTAAGAACATGTAAAGCTTTATCTAGTTTTTCGCTTAAATTATTAAACATATTTTTTAGTCTTCAGTTTGCAGTCTTCAGTTCGCGGTCTGCTTCTATAATTAAAATCAAGGTGCAAATTTAAGAATTTGTAGTGTATTAATGAAGTAACATTTATAAAAAGAACTCATAAAAAAAAGCTGCCAAAACTTTCGTTTTGACAGCTTAAGTAAAGGATTACTAACTAACCTATAATTTACCAAAAGATATGGATTTCCTTTACCAACCTAAAACAATATTATTGCAGTTTTTCGAATACGAGTATTCTCTCTACAGTTCCCGATGCACTTAAATCTTTTAATTCAATTCGGTTTTCGGCAACTTCTACAATTTTCCATCTGTGATTAAGTTCATCAAAAGGTGGCTCTAAACCAAAGTTTAATCCTAGTTTAAGCATCCCATCATCATTTCTATAAACCAACCATGAACCATCAATTATTCCATTATTTGGATCTGTTACTTTTACCCATCCGTTTTCTAAAAAGTCAATAACGTACATATAATAATTTTCAGTTTCGTTAACAGGATTTGCATAACCATCTTCGTACAATGCAACTTCCCATTCACCTTCATTAAGTACGTTAGAGATATAATTCACATCTTCATCGCCTTCTGGGCAATGTCTTTTTAAAACCATTTGGTTATTTTGAGATTCAAGCTTGATGAGACCTGGCTCTAAAAATGTGATTAGCCATTCTAAATGTAAATCTGGTCGTCCTTCTAAATTAATTTGCAATACAAAACCGGCGTTATAAGCAAGAACGTCCCAAGTACCTTCTACTAATTCCCCATTAACGCGTATTTTCACAGTCCCATTTTCAAAGAATTTTAGAGGTGTACCAATATAATCGCCTTCATTATCGTTACCATCAACTTGTAATCTGGCTACTCTCCAAAGACATTCTTGTAAATAACTTTCAATTCTTTCTAAAGTATGATCGACTATAATATCGCAAGCCTTTACCAAAATGATTCGGTTTCCTCCTTCGGTAAATAATTTTATTTTACCATCCTCTATTTCGTAAACAAACCAATCCAGAGTGAAATCGACAATCGTATCAAAATCTAAAGTGATTTTTGCTCCATAATCTGTAATGCGTGTTGTCCAGGTTCCGGTTAGCATATCGCCATTTCTAGCCCTTACTTTTACGGTACCATCGGTTCTAAACACCATTACATATTCTCTGTAATCATTTCTTAAATCATTATTACTTCTTCGAATATCATGAATTAACCAAGGGCAAGACACTAATAAATTATCCAAACGCTCTTTGGTGAAATCGTCGTCATTATGGTCGTAATCATCATCTTCATCACAAGCTTCTTCAGCGTCTTGAATAATACGTTCCAATTCTGAATTGTTATGCACCTCAACTGTAGAACCATCGGCATAAACCATAGTGACCGGGAAGTTTAAACTTGCTAACAAGCCACCATCCAGATTTCGAATAAAACGATGTAATTCTTCGTCACTGCTTATGGTTATAGTATCAATAACTTGAAAATCTGCATTATAAACAGAAATGGTCAATGGGTATTGAAAATCGATGCATTCTATATCGTCATCATGTTCATTTTCATCGGAACATTCTGCGATAAATGCTTCAAGCTCGTCATAATTATTAATTACAATTTCTGAATAATCGCTTAAAATAATCGTAATTGGAAAAACGATTTCCAGATCGTCATTGTCGTCTTCAAACTCATCAAAAATAGCTTCAATAACTTCGAAGTCCTCTTCTGAATCAATAATAATTTGAAGACCATTAACAACAACGGTTACGGGTAAATGAACAGACAGACAGTTAGCACGATCTATAATGTTGTCTGAAGATCCATCTTTTGTAGAAGTCTTGCTCATCAAACTTGCCAAATTAGAATCGGCAGCAAAGGTTTCTTCAACGTTAGGTTCTGAAATTTCAATGACTTCATCTTGACAAGATGTAAACATTGTAAGGGCAAAAAAAGGTAATAATAAGAATAAATTAAGTTTCGTTTTCATAATGTAGGTTTTTGAGTTCAACATTGCTTTTTGATTATAAAACAGGATAACTGTATAAATTCCTACCCATAGATTTAATTTTTTTAAATTAGCAAGACCAAATGAACTTAATACATGAGTAAAGAACTACATGACAATATATGTGAAGAGCATCTTTTTTCTTCCATTTTTAATAAATATGCCAAAGACCTGCATGATTTTTTATACTATAAGTTTGGAGACAACTTAAATCCAAAAGACAAAGTACAGGAAGCTTTTATTAAATTATGGCAAAATTGCGCGAAAGTGACGCCAAGTAAAGCCAAAAGTTTCGTGTTTACTACGGCTAATAATTTAATGCTGAATGAGGTAGCACATCAAAAAGTGGTTTTAAAACACAGACAAACAAAACCAAAATCGTACACCAACGAAAATCCTGAATTCTTGATGCAGGAAAATGAATACATGGAAAAGCTACAAACAGCAATTTCTAATTTAACCGAAGCCCAACGTACTGCATTTTTATTAAACCGTGTTGAAGGCAAACGCTTTAAAGAAATAGCGGCGCTTTTAGATATTTCGACCAAGGCTGTAGAAAAACGGATTTATGGCGCGCTAAAAAAATTAAGAAAAGATATTGAAGGGATATGAAAATGAAATGTCTGTTGTTTGTTGTTTGTTGTTAAGTCGTTTAGAACATAGAATATTGATTTTTGTTTTTAGGATTTGAGATTTTTTTAAACAAGGGTAGGAAAAATTAAAGGTTAGTTGTTATATAGTTGTAAGATACATTATGAAACGAGAAGATTTAATACAAAAATGGTTAAACCATGCGTTAAACGCCGAAGAACTTGAAGCTTTTAAACAGCTTGAAGATTATGATGCTTTAATGATGCTAACAAACAATGTACAGCAGTTTAAAGCCGACCATTATGACCGTGCTACTGAATTAAATAAACTACAAGGCGCTTTAAAACCTTTTAAAAATGCCAAACCACAAAGACATTGGCTAAAACCTTTACTACGCGTTGCAGCGATATTGGCTATTTGTTTTAGCGTCTATTATTATACCACAACACTGGATACTACGGTTTCTACTTTAGCGGCTCAAAAAACAACTATTGCATTACCCGATACGTCAGACGCATCGTTAAATGCAAAATCATTATTAGTTTATAATAAGAAAAAATGGCACAATGTTCGCGAGGTTAAACTAGAAGGAGAAGCCTTTTTTAAAGTAGCAAAAGGATCTACATTCAATGTCATTACAGATACTGGAATCGTAACCGTTTTTGGTACGGAGTTTAACGTCAAGCAGCGCAAAAATTATTTTGAAGTTATTTGCTACGAAGGATTGGTAGGAGTCACTTATAATTCTCAACAAACAAAGTTATCGCCTGGCGATAGTTTTTTAATTATTGACGGGAAAATAATTGCCAAAGAAAAAGAAAACAATCTACTGCCTTCGTGGTTAAATAATGAAAGCCAGTTTAATAGTATGCCATACAACGAAGTGATTTCGGAGTTTGAACGACAATACAATGTGTCCATTAGTTCAAATAATATTGATGTAAAACAATTATTCACCGGTAGTTTTTCTCATAATAATATCAATGTGGCCTTACAAGCTATTACATTACCTTTACATTTAACCTATAGTAAAACAAATAATACTATAACCCTAAAGCGTGAGTAAAAAAGGTGTCTTTTATCTTTTTATACCCTTGTTTTTTTTGAATGTATCGAGTTTAATTGCTCAAACTATTCAAGAAGAAAAACAACCTCTTACTACAGTTTTAAAAATTTTAGAGGCACGATATAATATTAGCTTTTCTTATGCAGACGAGACGATTAAAGAAAAACAAACAACACGCCCTAATTTAGAATTAACACTTACTGAAGCATTAGATTATCTTAAAGAATCTACCAATTTAGATTTCGATGTATTGGACAATCGATTTATTGTTATTAAAACAAAGGATAAAACAAATAACAGTTCGAATAAAATTCAGCAATTACCAGAAGTCGTCGTTACAAATTATTTAACCTCTGGCATTACTAAAAAAAATGATGGTACCTTACAATTAAAACCGGACAAGTTTGGCATTCTTCCCGGATTGATCGAGCCCGATATTTTACAAACGATTCAAGCCTTACCAGGTATTTTAAGCGCCGATGAAACGGTATCGAATATCAATGTTCGTGGTGGAACGCACGATCAGAACTTGATACTTTGGGATGGTATAAAAATGTATCAATCTGGACATTTCTTCGGATTGATCTCTGCTTTCAATCCGTATCTTACAGAACAGGTTAATGTGTCTAAAAATGGGACTTCGGCTAAATATGGTGATGGTATTTCCAGTGTTATAGATATGCAACTTTCCAACAACATTGATAACACCTTTAAAGCTGGTTTAGGCTTCAATTTAATAAATATTGATGGCTATGCTAAAATCCCTATTTCAGACAAACTCGAATTACAAGTATCCTCTCGACGTTCGGTTACTGACCTTGTGATTACACCAACATACGATCAATATTTTAAACGCATTTTTCAGGATTCCGATTTAACAAATAATCAACGAGGAGAAACAAATGCTGTCACTAAAAATGAACGCTTTTATTTTTATGATGTTACTGCAAAATTATTATATGATATTTCTAAAAAAGATAAACTTCGGATTAATTTTTTAAATGTATATAATACTTTAAACTACGAAGAGCAATCTACTGTAAACGATATTGATGAAGCATTAAATAGTGAACTCACACAGCGTAACCTGGCGACAGGAATTTCTTATACCAGAGATTGGAATACTAATTTTTCTACAACTGCCCAAGTCTATTTATCTAATTACGATTTGGATGCTACAAATTTCGATATCATAAATAATCAGCGTTTAATTCAGGAAAACGAAGTGTATGACGGTGCAGCGAAATTAGACCTAAACTACACCGTTAATAACAATTTTAAAATTAGTGGTGGTTATCAGTTTTTCGAAGTTGGCATAAGCAATTTGGAAGATGTCAATAATCCAGTTTTCCGGAGTTATATAAAAGAAGTCATTAGAAGTCATTCGGTTTATGCCGAAGGCGATTTTTTATCGAACAACAAAAACACCAATTTCAAATTTGGAACACGCCTAAATTATATTAAAAAGTTCGATACATTTTTAATAGAACCGCGATTAAGCTTTAACCAACGGTTTCTCAATTATTTTAGGTTCGAATTGTTAGGTGAATTTAAAAGTCAGACCACATCGCAAATTATAGATTTACAACAGGATTTTCTTGGCGTCGAAAAACGGCGCTGGATTTTATCGAATGACGATGATGTGCCAATAATAAAAAGTAAGCAGGCATCCGTTGGAATTCATTATGGTAAAAACAAATTATTGGTTAGTGCTGAAGTTTATTTAAAAGATGTTGATGACATTACTACGAGAAGTCAAGGCTTTCAGAACCAGTATCAATTTGTAAATGCTATTGGAAGTTATCAGGTAAAAGGGATTGATGTCCTAATAAACAAACAGTTTACAAATGTGAGCACTTGGTTAAGTTACTCGTATAGCAAAAACGATTATACGTTTAGCACTTTAAATAATGGCGATCCATTCCCCAATAATGTAGATATTCGCCATGCCATAAAATTGGCGAGCACTTACATTTATCATGATTTTAAATTAGCGCTGGGTTTAAATTGGCATACTGGAAAACCTACAACAATACCTCAACAAGGTAATGAAGTATTTAATGGAACCATTAATTACGATTTACCAAATAACGAAAACCTGGATGATTATTTAAGAGCTGACTGTTCTGCAACTTATGAATTTAGTTTAGGAGACACTAAAGCATCCATTGGAGCGTCCATTTGGAATCTTTTAAACAAAAAAAATGTTATTAATACTTATTACACCCTAAATGGTGATGTTATTAATAAAGTAGAAAACATATCTTTAGGCATTACCCCAAATATTAGTTTAAGAGTGCAGTTTTAAAAAATTAAATAAAAAAGTTAACTTCGTTTTTAATTATTCCAATCACTTTTGTAAGTTATACCAATTAAAGCAAATGATCAATTGATGAAATTATGCTAGATAAATTTCTAAAGGCAGCAATCGCCGAAGCAAAAAAAAGTTATGAAGACGGTGGCATTCCTATTGGTTCGGTTATTGTTCATAACGGTAAAATAATCGGTCGAGGTCATAATAAGAGAGTGCAAAAAGGTAGCGTGGTTTTGCATGGCGAAATGGATGCTTTAGAAAATGCGGGGCGATTAAAAGCTTCTGTTTATAAAGAATGTACACTCTATACAACGCTCTCGCCTTGTGCCATGTGTTCTGGTGCCGTGTTACTTTATGGTATTCCAAAAATTGTTATTGGGGAAAACAAAACCTTTTTAGGAGAAGAAGCCCTTTTAAAGTCCAGAGGTGTAGAAATTACGGTTGTTAATGATAATAAATGTATTGCCTTAATGACAAAGTTTATAAAGAAGAATCCCGAATTATGGCATGAGGATATTGGCGAATAAATCTTTATTTAAAATCCTTATATTTATCAAGCTCAATCTCTTAAAGAATAATTCCTACATCATTAAAATTTAGATACCATGAAAAAATTATTGTTTTTCTCAATGCTTTCTGTATTTATGTTTCAAAGCTGTGTGAAATCAGATAAAGAATCAAACACTAAAACAGAGACCAATTCAAGTTATTTAGATTACTCCAATAGCGATGACCAATTTACAGGCGGCATTAAAATGATTCCAATTTCTACACCAAAAGGCGAATTTAAAGTGTGGACAAAACGTGTTGGAAACAATCCAAGAATAAAAGTTTTATTACTCCATGGAGGACCAGGTGGTACACATGAATTTTTCGAAAGCTTCGATGGTTATTTCCCTAATGAAGGCATTGAATATATTTATTACGATCAACTAGGCTCTTATTATAGTGATCGGCCTAATGATTTATCGCTTTGGGATTTGGATCGATTTGTAGAAGAAGTTGAACAGGTAAGAATTGCTCTCGGATTAAATAAAGATAATTTCTATTTATACGGTCAATCTTGGGGAGGCATTTTAGGCATGCAGTATGCTTTAAAATACCAAGAGCATTTAAAAGGACTCATCATTTCAAATATGGTTTCATCAATACCAGAGTACCAAAAATATTCTGATGACGTGTTAGCACCTCAACTTCCAGCTGATGTTTTAGAAGAAATTATGAGTTTTGAAGAAAAAGAAGATTATCAAAATGAACGCTATTTAGAATTAATTGTAGAACATTACTACACAGCTCATGTTCTGCGAATGCCAGTTGAAGAATGGCCAAATTCTATTAACAGAGCTTTTAATCATTTAAATACCGAAGTCTATATTACCATGCAGGGACCAAGTGAATTCGGTATAAAAGGTGATGCCACCTTAAAACATTGGGATGTTAAAGACCAGTTACATAAAATTAATGTCCCAACTTTAACTATTGGAGCCCAACATGATACTATGGATCCAAAGCATATGGAATGGATATCTACTGAAGTACAAAATGGACGTTACCTGCATTGTCCAAATGGAAGTCATTTATCACAATACGATGACCAAGAGCACTTCTTCCCAGGGCTGATAAAATTCATCAAAGATGTTGACAAGGGTACTTTTAACAACTAATCAAATCATTTTATGATTACAAAACTGGGAGAAAAATTAACGTATTTGTTTTTAAAATATATGCCAAATGCGTTTGTGTTTGCCATCCTATTGACTTTATTTACAGTATTTGTTGCATTTATTTGGACAGATGCTTCCCCTCTAAAAATTATTACGTCTTGGTACGATGGGTTTTTCGATTTGCTAACATTTGGAATGCAGGTTGTTTTAATTATTATTACTGGATTTAGCATTGCACTATCCCCTATTGTTAGGAAAGGTATAGATACCCTAACACGATATTTTAATACACCTAGGCAGGTGTATTTTTTTGTAATTATGATTGGTGCACTTTTAAGTGTGGTTAGCTTTGGCTGGATTGTTATTACGTGTGTATTAGCTCGCGAATTAGCAAAACGTGTAAAAGGTGTTAATTATCCTTTGCTTGTAGCTTGTGTATATTTTTCTGGTGGCAGTTGGGTCACTGGGTTATCTAGCT
Organism: uncultured Flavobacteriaceae bacterium; assembly: GCA_964195015.1. Classification (GTDB taxonomy): domain Bacteria; phylum Bacteroidota; class Bacteroidia; order Flavobacteriales; family Flavobacteriaceae; genus CAXMOQ01. The sequence continues at coordinate 10,962 of CAXMOQ010000007.1, forward strand.
CTATCCCACTTTTATTAAATACAGAAGACAATTATTTAATTCAAGCTGGAATTCTTTCAGACGTTATACCAACATCATATACTTTAGGGTCAACCCTTAATATTTCAATGATTATCCTATTAGTCATTGGAGGACCTCTCATTATGTTATTATTAATTCCTAAAACTAAAAACATTAAAGAGTTAAATGACCTTCTTGAAACTAAAAACTCATCAGATGAAACATCTATTCAAGAAAAAGCAGCAAGCCTGAAGCTACCCTTTAAATCTTTTTCCGATAGACTAAATAATAGTATTATCCTTCAAATGATTATTGTAATAATGGGTTTAATTTATATCATTTATCATTTTAGTGTAAAAGGATTGGATTTAAATTTTAACATCATAATTTTCATTTTCATAATTGTTGGTTTATTGCTGCATCAAACTCCCATGCGCTATGTTATTGCAATGAAAAGGTCAAGTAGTAACATCTCGGGTATTATATTTCAATACCCTTTTTATGCTGGTATTATGGGCATTATGTTATATACTGGTTTAGGTGAAAAATTGGCAGAAATACTGGCTTCGGTAGCGACAATTGACACCTATCCATTCTATGCTTATATTACTGGAGGTATTGTCAATTTTGCGATTCCATCTGCTGGAGGAGAATTTGCTGTGGTTGGACCGAGTATTATTAACGCGGTAAAAGAAATAGGTATTGGATTACCTCCACATGAAATTACAGAGCTCATATCACGAGCGTCATTATCTATTGCCTATGGTGAAAGTTTATCCAATATGCTCCAACCTTTTTATTTATTATTAGTAATGCCTATAATGGGTGCAGGTGTAAATTTGCAGGCACGTGATGTTATGGGGTATTTAGTTTTGCCTTTTTCTGTATTTTTTATCATTCAATCTATAATGGTGGTTTGGATGCCGTTATAAAAGAATTATTCAAAACCCTTATCTTTACAATAGGTTGTTTTAAATAGCTTGAGCCAAAAAGATCACAATTTTCAAATTTTAATGAGAATAAAAGATAACATAGCGAGCGAATTTAATGAGTTTTCTAAAAACTACACAAATGATATGATTAGGTGTGTACCTCACTACCTAAAATTAATGTCGTTTTTTACTGATTATTTACCTGTAGGTTTTATTCCTAAACATATATTAGATTTAGGTTGTGGCAATGGTAATGTCGCGTCCAGGCTTTTGCAATTATTTCCAGATTCAAAGTTTACATTATTAGATGCATCAGAACAAATGATAAATATATGTAAGACCCAATTTAAAGATTATCAGGTTGAGTATGTAGAATCATATTTTAAAGATCATAGATTCAAAGATGACTATTATGACCTAATTACAGCAGGATTTAGTCTTCACCATTGTGATTCTGAAGAAAAGAAAATGCTCTTCCAAAAAATTAATAGATCTTTAAAAAAAGGAGGTGTCTTTTCATGCTCTGATTTGATGATCAATAAAAACAAACCAGAGCATTTAAAACTATTGAATGCATGGAGAGCATTTGTATATAAAAGTTTTCCTAATGGTGAAAAATGGAAATGGCTCATGGAACATTATGATGAATTTGATAAACCAGATGATTATAATGATCAAATAAAATGGTTAAAAGAGGCCGGCTTCAAAAACATAAAACTTCCAATTAAAGAAGATTATTGGATACATATTCAAGCAATTAAAGAGTAATGTATGTCAACTTTTTTAACCCTTAAACTTTACAAATAAAATAATAATACCAATTAAGCCTACATCCGTTCAGGGACATGAATGCCTAACAAACTAAACGCATTTTTTATAATGTTTGCTACAGTTTTTGAAAGTTGTACTCTAAACACTTTTTCGGTTTCTGTGTCTGCACCAAGTATGGCAACATTCTGGTAAAAGGAGTTAAATTCCTTTACCAAGTCGTAGGTGTAGTTTGCCACCAAAGCCGGACTATGTTGTGCTGCTGCGCTCTGAATTACTTCAGGAAATAATTGAATTTGCTTTAAAAGTTCCTTTTCTTTTTCGTGAAGTGACATTTCGACTGCGCTCAATGTGACTTTGGTATTAAAATTGGCCTTACGTAAAATAGATTGAATCCTTGCGTATGTATATTGAATAAAAGGTCCCGTATTGCCTTGAAAATCGATAGATTCTTTTGGGTCAAACAGAATACGTTTTTTAGGATCGACCTTTAGTATATAATATTTTAAAGCACCTAGACCAATAATGCCATAAAGTTCATCCTTTTCGGTTTCTGAATAGCTATCAAGTTTTCCGAGATCTTCCGAAATTTCTTTGGCCGTTGAAGCCATCTCGACAATTAAATCGTCGGCATCAACCACTGTCCCTTCTCTACTCTTCATTTTTCCGCTAGGCAAATCGACCATCCCATAACTTAAATGGTAAAGGTTTTTTGCCCATTCGAAACCGAGCTTCTTTAAAATTAAAAACAATACTTGAAAGTGATAATCCTGCTCGTTACCAACGGTGTACACCATACCGCCAGCATCCGGATAATCTTTGATACGCTGAATGGCAGTTCCAATATCCTGGGTCATATAAACCGCAGTGCCATCAGCGCGAAGCACAATTTTTTCATCTAATCCTTCTTCGGTTAAATCACACCAAACCGAACCATCTTCTTTTTTAATAAATACACCACTTTTTAAGCCTTCGGCAACAAATTCTTTTCCCAGTAAATAGGTTTTGCTCTCATAGTAATAGCTATCAAAATTGACGCCCAAATTTTTATAGGTTTCGGCAAAACCTTTATAAACCCATTGGTTCATAGTTTCCCAAAGCTTTACAATGTCATCATCTCCTGCTTCCCATTTTAAGAGCATTTTTTGGGCTGCTAATAAAATAGGCGCGTTTTTCTTTGAGACTTCCTCAGTCTGCCCTTGAGTAACTAAATCTTGTATTTCCTTTTTATATTCCTGGTCGAACTTTACATAGTAATTCCCAACCAATTTATCTCCTTTTAAGCCTGTACTTTCTGGGGTTTCTCCATTGCCAAAACGCTCCCAAGCCAACATGCTTTTACAAATATGAATCCCTCTATCGTTTATAATTTGTGTTTTATAAACAGGTTTCCCTGATGCTTTTAAAATTTCGGCAACACTATACCCTAACAAATTATTTCTTACATGCCCTAAATGCAATGGTTTGTTCGTGTTAGGTGAGGAATACTCAACAATTACTGCTTTATTATCTGGCTGTGGCGAAACAAAACCATAAGTCTTGTTTGTTGAAATTGTATTAAAAAAATTAATGTAATAGGCATCGTTTATTTCGACATTTAAAAACCCTTTTACAACATTAAACGCTTTAACATCTTCAACATCTTCTACGAGGTATTTTCCAATAGACTCTCCTATTTGAATAGGATTCTCCTTAATGTGTCGCAACATTGGGAAAATGACGACGGTAATATCTCCGGCAAACTCCTTACGAGTGGCTTGAAATTCGACCGATTCTAAAGTAACATTAAAGATGGCTTTTACAGCCTGTTTTACTTTAATTGAGAATGTTTCTTGAAGGTTCATTAAAGGTGTGTTTTTAAAGTCGCAAAGATAAAAATTTTATTAACCTTTATGGATTATAATATCATCTTAATAAGGCAATGTAAATGCAAGTATTGTAACATATTAAACATTCGTAATCCATTCATTTCCAATTCCCTTTAAACTTTGAATGCACTTCCTTTAAAAAAAAGTGCATTTCATCGACAAACATGTAGTTTCTCATGCTTTTTTTGCCGTTAGTCGATGTGGTATTTTTCTTATAAAAATATAAACTCCATTCATCTAATTTTTTGGTAGTAAAACGCTGAAATTAGCATTTTATCACGCTTTTTATAACTTTTGCTTAGTAAATCTATTAATCTCCCTCAATTTCTAGGATTATTAATTACTAACTAACTTGTTTCGACCTAATAAAGTAGTTTCGTATTCTTAATATAATCGTTAGGAATCCGCCCTATAGAAGGTTGTAATTTTTAAACGTTGTATGAAGAAGATAATTACTCTAATTACTTTTCTTTCCGTGTTCATTAGTCTCTCTCAAACTAAGGAGTTAGATAGTCTTACCATACAATTAGCCTTTCAAAATGCCGATACTACAAAAGTAAATACATCTGTAAGGCTTATAAAAGCACTGTACAATGAAAAGGACTATGACAGAGCTTTAAAATACATCACGCAAACCGAACGGCTTTCCAATAGTTTGAAATTTAATGTTGGTATTGCAGAAATTACGTATTACAAAGCTTTAATATATGCCGAAAAGGACGACTATATAAATGCCATTGACAGTTATTCAATATCTAAAGCACTATTTGCACAATTACAGGACACGCTGGGCATTGCAAAAGTTAATAATCGTATTGGTCTTATAGAAATTGATCGAGGTAATTACAACAAAGGCTTACAATATTCTTTATCGGCGATTAAAGAACTCGAAAAAAGAGATCTTAAACAAGATTTGCGATCGGCGTATTCCAATCTAGCTAAAGCTTATACCAAAATTAATGCGCATGATAAAGCCATTGAGTTTAATTTAAAAACCTTACAAGTTCAAGAACAATTAAAGGATACTGAAGGCATTATTACTTCAAATAATAATTTAGCTAAACTATATTCTATTAAAAAGGAACATCGCAAAGCCATAGAATATTACGAAAAGGTATTAACAAGCATTGGTACTGGTAACGATTCTATTCGAGGCGAAATTCTCCCAAAACTTGGTGGGGAGTATTTGCAGTTTAAGGATTATCCGAAAGCGACCGGTTATTTAATTCAAGGATTATTACTAAATAGAAAAATAAAAAATGATTATGGTTTGCTAATTTCCCTGAATAATCTTGGGAATCTTAATTTACAAGAACGACGATTACAAACCGCCGAAAAGCAATTATTGCAAGCTGGTGTCATTGCCAAGAAGATTGGTAATAATGAAGAGTTATTGACTAATTACCATCTAATGAAAACTTTAGATTCTACCAAAAGAAATTTTGCTAGGGCTTTTGTTTGGCAACGTGAATACTATACCTTAAAGCAGAGTATTGATAAAAATACCAAGAATGTAAATTTAGAAGATGTATCATCTATCGAATTTGAAGCTAACTTGGATGAGCAAATGTCAAGCTCAATCGTGCTAGGAACTGAAACCAATGTTGAAGACCAGAAAAAAATTGATCAACTTCAATTAATTTTTTACATCTTGTTAGGCGCTTTTGTTATTGTATTAACTTTTCTTTTACTCATCTATTTAAAACGAAGTAGCAGTATTAAATATACCCGAGATCTTGAAGAAAAAAATAAAAAAATAGAGCTTCAAAACGAAGCCATTTTAGAACAAACCAAGCATCTTGAAGACATTAATAAAGTAAAGGACAAGTTGTTTTCTATTGTATCGCACGATTTAAAAGACTCTTTAACTTCTATTAAAGGGTTTGTTGATTTATTGAATGATGGCGACATATCAAGCGAAGAGTTCGATAAATTAATTCCAGAATTAAGTGAAAATGCCAATAACGCATCCATGTTATTATTTAATTTATTAAACTGGTCTAAATCACAAATGCAATCTTTAGACCCAAGTCCAAGTTTGTTCAATATACAGGAGATTTTTGTAGACAAAGTAAATTTATTGGATCAGAAGATAGATAGAAAAGGGATTAATTTAATTGATCACTCGCTCAAAGATTTCGCGTATGCCGACAGAAGTATGATAGAGATTGTCATTCAAAATTTACTTTCCAATGCCATTAAGTTTTGTAAAGCTGGAGATATCATTACCGTTTCAAATCATATTAGTAATGGAAATTCCATTATAAGTGTTGCCGATACAGGTGTAGGCATAGCCGAAGAAAATATAGATAAGCTCTTTAAAAGCAATACTTTTACAACCATTGGCACCAAAAATGAAAAAGGGACTGGTTTAGGATTATCTATTTGTAAAGAATTGGTTGAACTTAACAAAGGGCAAATTTGGGTAGAAAGCACATTAAATGTTGGAAGCACCTTTTATGTACAACTCCCAAAATCTAAATCTTAATAAGCTATCTTTTCGGTAAAAACACTTCAGCCATCATACAACGTGCGCTTCCACCACCACAAGCTTCAATAATATCTAAAGAACTCGATAAAATTTCGCAATGTTTTTCGAGAATATTAATTTGACCTTTCGTTAAAGAACTATAAGCCGCTTGACTCATGACTAAATAAAGTTTATCATCTTTACCTTTTACCTGAAGCATATTGCCGGCAAAATTATTTACTTGTGCTTCAGTAATGTCAATAATTTCTTTACCATCTTCTTTTAGATGCTTAATCACATTCTTTCGCTCCTTTTTATCATCTATACTTGCTAAACAAACAACAGCAAAGGTTTCACCAAGACACATCATAACATTGGTATGATAAATGGCCATACGTTTACCATCAATGGTTTGTTTCGCCGTAAACATAACAGGCGTATATTCAAAATCTTCACAGAACTCTATCAATAATTCTTCATCCGCTCTTGGCGATAATGCGCAATAGGCTTTACGGTTCACGCGATCTAATAACAAACTTCCAGTACCTTCAAGAAATAATGCTTCGGCCTCGGCGTCGGTATAATCAACAATCTGATTAATTTCAAAACCTTGTTCTTCCAACATTAACAATACATCTTCACGGCGTTCTAATCGCCTGTTTTCTGCAAACATAGGATATAGGCCCACATTCCCGTTTTCATGAAACGATATCCAATTATTTGGGAAAATTGAATCTGGTGCATCTTGCACTTCACTATCGTTTACCACAATAACACGAACACCGATAGCGCGAAGTTTATTAACATAAGTATCAAATTCCTGCTGCGCTTTAGCGTTGATGGTTTCAGGCAACACATTATCTAAAACCTTTTGATAATAGTTATTTACGGCTGTTTGCTCATTCATCCTAAAGTTTATAGGGCGAATCATTAAAATGGTATTTGTTGTTTGTTGCATCCTTGTGTCGGGCTTGATCCGACATCTATTAAATTAAACATAATTATTGGATGCAAAATTATAACTTTTTAAACTGAAACAATCTTGACTTTGCCAAAAAAATAATCGAACATCACTTCTGTACTTAAATTACCGTAACAGTATTCGGTTTTGAAATGTTATTATAAAATCCTATTATTGTTAAAACTAAAAATATAATTGATGAAAGATCATCTTTTTGATTATTTTCCGCTTGGCGTTATACGTATATAGGTAAAGTAACAATAATCGTATTATCTGTATGGGGCGGCATAAGGTTTGCTCGATGGAGAAAAACTCAGATTGGGCATGAGGACGATACTCCCATTAATACTTTAGTGGGCGCCACTTTAGGTTTACTTGCCTTTATTCTAGCCTTTACTTTTGGCCTAACATCGTCGCGTTTTGATGCAAGAAAACATTTTTTGTTGGAAGAAGTCAATTCTATCGAGACTAGCTGGTTAAGAGCCGGACTAATTAGGGAACCTTATAAGTACAGAAATCAAAAAATCTTTAGTGGAGTATGTTGAAATTAGGTTGTGGTTAGTTGAAAATCCTGACGAGGTTAAAAAAGCACTTCAGCAATCTGGAATAATTCAAAATAATATCTGGTCTCAAATCACGTCTTTGGTAAATGAGGATGTGGGTAACGACAAAATTAATACCCTTCTCATCGAAGCTGTGAACGGTATGTTTGACAATCAGACTAGGCGGGTAGCCAAAGGTTTAATTGATCGCATCCCAGGCTTAATCTGGGTTGCCCTTTTTGCATTGATAATCATTGCCATGTTTGAGGTAGGATATCTTCTTGGGAAAACGGAAAAATCAAACAGGGTATTGGTACTTGCCCTTGCATTGGCTTTTTCTGCTGTGATTATAATTATTGTAGATCTTGATAGCTCAAAAGGTACAATATCACTTAATAATCAGGCCGTATTTGATTTGCATAGCAGATTAATAGGGAATTGATGGATTTATTGGTATTAATCGCGTATTAAAGGCATCGTACTACAACGCAACAAACCTTCTTGTTTCGCTATTTCGGCATAAGGCACTTCTTCAACCGTAAATCCTTGTTCCCGAAGCCATGTATTTAAGCGTGTAAAGTTTTGCTCTGAAATAATCACAGTTTCAGAAATGGAGAACACATTACTATTCATATTATACATTTCGTCTTTTGTGATTTCGAATACGTTTTCTTTTCCGAAGAAATTTAGCAACCATTCATACTCGCTTTCTATTAGAAATCCGTTTTTATGAAGTATGGCTTTATCTTTTCCAATGGGTTGAAAACAACAGTCCAAGTGCAGCGCGTTTTCCTTTGGATCTATATTCGACTTTCGAAGTTCAAAGGCTTTTACAGCTTTATCCGGAAACAGTTCTTGCAGAGCAATTACGGCATCCATGTTTGTTCTTGCCGTAATATAATCAGGATAGTCCTCCCCTGAATAGGTGCCTACAAAAATGTACTCATTGTATGGCATAACATCGCCGCCTTCAACATGACATTCTTCTGGCAGCACAATTATATTTTCTGGATTTATATCATCAATAACTTCATGTAAGGCTTGATACTCTCTAGCCCTATCTGGAAGGATATTGGCTTCTATAAATTTATCCTCAATAACAAAGGCAATATCGCGTGAAAATATTTGATTGTAATCTTTTATAATATCAGGCCTGTAAACCTTGACATCATATTTTGCAAATACGGCAGCAACCGCTTCCATTTCACGAATCATATCGTTCTCTTTTGGGTAAGTTCCGGCCTTCACATGCTGTATGCTTTTAGGGTCGTAACAATCTTCTACTTTAGGGATTGACCCATTGCTTATTGCAGTACCCAGAACTACAGCACGCAATCTAGAGGTTTCGTTTTTTATGTTGAGTTTTAGCATAATGCAAATAAAAAAAGCTTCATGTTCCTATGAAGCCTTTTAAATTTAATAAAATCTTATCGTTCATCAATCGTTTTAAATGGTCTGTAATTTTCACCAATATAAATTTGTCTTGGGCGACCTATTGGCTCTTTACGCATACGCATTTCACGCCATTGTGCTATCCAGCCTGGCAAACGTCCCAAAGCAAACATTACCGTGAACATTTCGGTTGGAATACCCATGGCTCTATAAATAATACCTGAATAAAAATCTACATTTGGATAGAGTTTTCTATCTACAAAATATGAATCACGTAAAGCTTCCTGTTCAAGTCCTTTAGCAATATCTAAAATAGGGTCTTCAACTCCTAAATCTCCCAGCACTTCATCGGCCGCTGTTTTAATTATTTTAGCACGCGGATCAAAGTTTTTGTACACGCGATGGCCAAAGCCCATTAAACGGAAAGGATCTTCTTTATCTTTTGCTTTTGCCATATACCTTTTTGTATCTCCACCATCTTCTTTAATGGCTTCAAGCATTTCTAAAACTGCTTGATTTGCACCACCATGAAGTGGTCCCCAAAGCGCGGAGATTCCAGCAGAGACTGATGCAAATAACCCGGCATGTGACGAGCCTACAATTCTAACGGTAGATGTTGAACAATTTTGTTCATGATCTGCATGAAGAATAAGAAGTCTATCTAGTGCATTGACTAATATTGAATTTATTACATACTCCTCATTAGGCTGCTTAAACATCATTTTTAGTAAATTCTCTACATAGCCTAAAGAATTATCCCCATAATCCAATGGTAAACCCATACGCTTTCTCATAGTCCACGCCACTAAAACTGGTATTTTACCTAGTAATTTAACAATAGCGTTGTACATGGCTTCTTCAGAAGATACATCAACCGAAGATGGATTAAAAGCTGTTAAAGCACTGGTAAGGGATGACAGCACACCCATAGGATGTGCGGTTTTAGGGAACGCCTCTAATATTTTCTTTATGTCCTCATCTACTACCGACTTTGATTTAATGTCGGCATGAAATTTATTGTGTTGTTCTTTAGTAGGAAGCTCTCCGAATATTAAAAGATAGACTACTTCTAAAAAGTCGGCCTTTTCTGCTAATTCTTCAATGGAGTAGCCTCGATATCTTAAAATCCCTTTTTCGCCATCTAAAAATGTAATCGCACTTTCGCAAGAACCCGAATTTTTATAACCAGGATCTATAGTGATGACTCCATTTGTTGCACTTCTTAAGGTTTTAATATCTATTGCCACTTCATTCTCTGTTCCAGTCACTATTGGAAATTCGTATTTCTGCCCATTAACGTCTAGTATAGCTTTATCTGACATAAGTAATTTAATTTGTTTTTGCGGATTGCTAATTTACGAAATATCTCACGATTTTTAAAGCTTATAAATAAAGGATTTATCAATTAAAATAGCATTAAAATTGATGTAAAAAAGAAAGCGATTATTAAGGGTTTAATAATCGCTTTTCAATATAAATATATATTGAATTTATACCAATTAAGTTTTAAGATGCCGTATAAATAAATTGAATTATTTTTTGATTAATTGAGTTTAAAAATATAAGCATAGCCATAGCTTACGGTTCTATTTTTAAATGATAAGTAAGCAAAAAATAATTCAATTTATTTATACGACATCTTAAAACTTAATTGGTATAAGGGTTTAATAATCGCTTTTCAATATGAACTCATTTAAACTTTTTATTTACACTTTAAAAGCCTTTTTTTGAGGATAATAAGCGATATGTCCTAATTCTTCTTCTATACGTAATAACTGATTGTATTTTGCCATACGATCACTACGCGATGCCGAACCTGTTTTGATCTGTCCTGTATTTAACGCAACTGCTAAATCGGCAATCGTATTATCCTCAGTTTCTCCAGAACGGTGCGACATAACTGATGTATAACCTGCATTGTGCGCCATATTAACAGCGGCAATGGTTTCGGTTAACGTCCCTATCTGGTTTACTTTTATTAGAATAGAATTGGCGATATTATTTTCAATGCCACGTGATAAACGCTCAACATTCGTTACGAATAAATCGTCGCCTACCAATTGTACTTTGTTTCCAATTTTTTCGGTTAAATATTTCCAACCTTCCCAATCGTTTTCATCCATACCATCTTCGATAGAGATAATCGGATAGTTACTAGCCAGTTCAGCCAAATAATCGGCTTGTTCCTGACTTGTTCTTACTTTTCCTTTATCGCCTTCAAACTTTGTATAGTCATACTTACCATCAACATAAAATTCGGCAGCGGCACAATCTAAAGCAATCATGACTTCATCACCAAGTTTATATCCTGCATTTTCAACAGCTTTGGCAATAGTATCTAATGCATCTTCTGTTCCATCAAGTGTTGGGGCAAATCCGCCTTCATCACCAACGGCAGTGCTTAAACCTCGGTCATGCAATACTTTTTTAAGGTTATGGAAAATTTCGGTTCCCATTTGCATGGCATGTGTAAAATTCTTCGCTTTTACTGGCATTACCATAAATTCTTGAAATGCAATTGGTGCATCGCTGTGAGAGCCTCCATTGATGATATTCATCATGGGCACAGGAAGTGTGTTAGCTGAAACACCTCCAACATAACGGTATAATGGCATATTCAATTCGTTAGCAGCGGCTTTTGCCACGGCTAATGACACGCCTAAAATAGCATTGGCACCCAGTTTAGATTTGTTTTTAGTACCATCTAAATCGATCATTAACTGATCAATCTGATTTTGCTCAAATACGTTAACACCTAACAGATCTTCAGCAATTATTGAGTTCACATTATTCACTGCTTTTAAAACGCCTTTTCCCATATAAGCATTTTCGCCATCACGTAACTCTGCAGCTTCGTGTTCGCCTGTTGATGCTCCAGAAGGCACTGCGGCTCTTCCTATGATTCCATTTTCTGTTTCTACATCAACTTCAATTGTTGGATTGCCTCTAGAGTCAAAAATTTGTCTTGCGTGAATATTTATTATTATGCTCATAAGTATGTGTTATTTAGCTTTTAATACCAATTAAGTTCAAATTTACGGTTTAATCTTGTCTTAACTTATACCGCTCATAAAGAATTATATATAATACGTTCTATAACGTTTTAGTAAAATAAAAACTTTAAAAAACATTATCGTTTTTTGAGGTTTTTGTATTATTTATTTTTAATGCTTTCAATAAACTGGTCAAACAAATAGGATGAATCATGAGGCCCGGGACTTGCCTCTGGATGATATTGAACAGAAAAACAGTTTTTATTTTTCATGGCTAAACCAGCGACTGTACTATCGTTTAAATGTACATGTATTATTTCCAGTTCTGTGTTCGCTTCGGCATCTTCCCGGCTTACTGCGAATCCATGATTTTGAGATGTAATTTCTCCTTTACCGGTTTTGAGGTTTTTCACAGGATGATTAATCCCTCTATGTCCGTTATGCATTTTATAGGTTGAAACGCCATTAGCAAGTGCGATAACCTGATGTCCTAAACAAATTCCGAATAAAGGAAGATCTCTATTTATAATTTCTTTTGCCAGTTTTTGAGCATCAACTAAAGGTTCTGGATCGCCAGGACCGTTTGATAAGAAATAACCGTCAGGATTCCAAGCATTCATATCTTCGAAAGTTGCATTATATGGAAACACTTTTATGTAAGCATCACGCTTTGCCAGATTACGCAGAATGTTCTTTTTTATGCCAATATCGAGTGCGGCAATTTTAATTGGAGCGCTTTCGTCCCCATAAAAATAAGGTTCTTTGGTGGATACGGCTGATGCCAATTCTAAACCATCCATATTTGGCACTTCCGCCAATTGAATTTTTAAGCTTTCAATATTATCTACTTCGGTAGAGATGACGGCATTCATAGCACCATGATCTCTTATGTAGCTTACCAAAGCTCTGGTATCGACATCTGAAATTGCTAGTAAATTATTTTCGTTTAAAAAATCTTCTAAAGAACCATCGGCTGCGTCGCGCGAGTAATCATAGCTAAAATTTTTACAAATTAGCCCGGAAATTTTAATTGAATCTGATTCTACTTCATCTTTATTGACACCATAATTCCCGATATGTGCATTTGTCGCCACCATAAGTTGGCCATAATACGATGGATCGGTAAAAATTTCTTGGTAACCTGTCATACCAGTATTAAAACATACTTCTCCAAAGGCAGTGCCATCTTTACCTACGGCTTTACCATGAAAGATAGTCCCATCGGCAAGAAGAATTAACGCTTTATTTCGTTTTTGATATTTCATTTTTTTATATAAAGATTCCCGTTTCCATGGGAACTAAAGGTTTCGCAAAATTGCATAAAAAAAAGGATAAACTAAAATAGTTTATCCTTTATGTTATTAATGCTTATTAACATTTATTCTTCTTCGTTAGAGGCTTTAGTTTCTAAAACCGGAGCTGCTTCAGCTATGCTTCCGCCACGTCTACTTCTACGTGTTGTTTTCTTTTTAGGTTTGTCTGCATTGTATATTTCGTTATAATCTACAAGTTCGATCATTGCCATATCGGCATTATCACCTAAACGATTACCCAGTTTAATAATTCTTGTATAACCTCCTGGTCTGTCACCTACTTTAGTAGCAACGTCTCTAAACAATTCTGTAACGGCATCTTTTTGTCTCAATCGACTAAAAACGATACGTCTGTTGTGTGTTGTGTCTTCCTTTGATTTAGTAATCATTGGTTCTACAAATTGTTTTAAAGCTTTAGCTTTTGCAACTGTTGTATTAATACGTTTGTGCTCAATTAATGAACACGCCATATTAGCTAACATTGATTTTCTGTGAGCGGTTTTTCTACCTAAATGGTTTATTTTCTTTCCGTGTCTCATGACATTTTAAATTTGACATCATCTTGCTTCCTGACCACGCCTTTGGCGTGGGAGCAAATTATGAGTCGTTAATAATTGATTTTTTGAAAAATTATTCGAATTTTTAAAGTACTACTGAAAATCTAAAATCATCAATCGTAAATCTAAAATCGTTAATCTTTCTAGTCTTTATCTAATTTATATTTACCTAAATCCATTCCGAAGTTTAAACCTTTAACATTAACAAGCTCTTCAAGCTCTGTTAAAGACTTCTTACCGAAATTACGGAATTTCATCAAGTCGTTTTTGTTAAATGATACCAGATCACCTAATGTATCAACCTCTGCAGCTTTTAAACAATTTAATGCACGTACAGATAAGTCCATGTCAATTAATTTTGTTTTAAGCAACTGTCTCATGTGAAGTGATTCTTCGTCATAAGTTTCAGTTTGTGCAATTTCATCGGCTTCTAATGTTATACGCTCATCAGAGAATAACATGAAATGATGAATTAGCGTTCTTGCAGCTTCGGTTAAAGCATCTTGCGGATTGATAGAACCATCGGTAATAATTTCGAAAACCAATTTTTCGTAATCGGTTTTTTGTTCTACACGATAGTTTTCAATGCTATACTTAACATTTTTAATTGGTGTATAAATTGAATCGGTAAAGATAGTGCCAATTGGTGCAGAAGCTTTTTTGTTTTCTTCGGCAGGCACATAACCTCTTCCTTTTTCAATTGTAATTTCCATATTAATATTTACTTTAGGATCTAAATTACAGATTACTAATTCTGAATTTAATACTTGGAATCCTGAAATAAATTTTTGGAAATCTCCAGCTTTTATTTGTTCTTGTCCAGAAATTGAAATTGAAACAGACTCGTTATCAACATCATCAATTTGTCTTTTGAAACGCATTTGCTTCAAATTTAAAATGATTTCCGTAACATCTTCAACCACACCTGCCATAGCAGAAAATTCGTGGTCCACACCTTCAATTCTAACCGATGAGATTGCAAATCCTTCTAAAGAAGATAACAAAACTCTTCTTAATGCATTTCCCACTGTTAAGCCATAACCTGGTTCTAAAGGTCTAAATTCAAACTTACCTTCAAAATCGGTAGAATAAATCATGATTACTTTGTCGGGCTTTTGAAAATTAAATACTGCCATATTTACGATTTGTATCAGTTATTATTATTTAGAATATAATTCGACGATGAATTGTTCATTTATGTTTTCTGGAATTTGAAGTCTGCCTGGTATAGAAACGTAAGTTCCTTGCTTGGTATCATCATTCCATGTAATCCACTCATAAACGTGACTTGAGTTTGATAAAGATCTATCAATAGCTTCAAGTGATTTTGATTTTTCTCTTACCGCAACAACATCACCAGCTTTTAATGAATACGATGCTATGTTTACACCGTTTCCGTTAACTGTAATGTGTCTGTGAGACACTAATTGTCTTGCTGCACTTCTTGATGGTGCAATGCCCATTCTAAAAACAACATTATCTAATCTAGATTCACAAAGTTGTAATAAAACTTCCCCTGTAATACCTTTAGAAGCAGTTGCTCTTTTAAACATGTTTCTGAATTGTTTTTCCAAAACACCATACGTGTATTTTGCTTTTTGCTTCTCCATTAATTGGATTGCATATTCAGATTTTTTTCCACGTCTTCTTGTGTTTCCGTGTTGACCAGGAGGATAATTTCTTTTTTCGAAAGCTTTATCTTCTCCAAAAATAGCTTCGCCAAATTTACGTGCTATTTTAGTTTTAGGACCAGTATATCTTGCCATTTTAAATTATTTTTTGAGAGTGACTATGAATTAAGGTCTTAATCTTATCCTTCGATAATCGTTGATCTCTCGTTGATACTTGTTAATACTAATTTTTGATTTGCGATTTTTGATTTACGACTTAAAAAATCAAAACGTCGTTACTCGTAAATCATAATTCGTTATACTCTTCTACGTTTTGGAGGTCTACAACCATTATGTGGTAATGGTGTAACATCAATAATTTCAGTTACTTCAATACCAGCATTATGGATTGAACGTATAGCAGATTCTCTACCATTACCTGGCCCTTTAACGTAAACCTTTACTTTCTTCAAACCAGCCTCTGTTGCTACTGCAGCAGCATCTTCGGCAGCTAATTGTGCTGCGTAAGGTGTGTTCTTTTTAGATCCTCTAAATCCCATTTTACCAGCCGAAGACCATGAAATCACGTCTCCTTTTTTGTTGGTAAGTGAAACAATAATATTGTTGAAAGAGGCCGTAATGTGAGCTGCTCCAACAGAATCTACTATAACTTTACGTTTTTTAGTACTTGACTTTGCCATATTACTAATTATTATTTAGTTGCTTTTTTCTTGTTAGCAACTGTTTTTCTTCTACCTTTTCTAGTTCTAGAATTGTTTTTAGTACGTTGTCCTCTTAATGGAAGACCAGATCTATGACGAATCCCTCTGTAACATCCAATATCCATTAATCGCTTAATGTTTAATTGTGTTTCAGAACGCAATTCACCTTCAATGGTAAAAGGCCCTACAGCTTCACGAATGTTTCCAATCTCGTCGTCTGTCCAATCTTGAACTTTTGTACTTTCGTCAACTTTAGCTATTGCTAAAATTTCTTTTGCTCTGCTTCTACCTATTCCATAGATATAAGTTAAAGAGATCACGCCTCTTTTTTGTTTTGGTATGTCTACACCTGCAATTCTTGCCATAACTACCCTTGTCTTTGTTTGAATCTAGGATTCTTTTTGTTAATCACGTAAAGTCTACCTTTCCTGCGCACGATTTTACAATCTGCACTTCTTTTTTTAACTGATGCTCTTACTTTCATCTGTTTCTAGTATCTATAAGTTATTCTAGCCTTACTTAAATCATAAGGACTCATTTCTAATTTTACTTTATCTCCTGGTAATAATTTAATATAATGCATACGCATCTTACCGGAGATGTGTGCCGTCACAATGTGACCATTTTCCAATTCAACACGAAACATAGCATTTGACAATGCTTCTATAATGGTTCCGTCCTGTTCTATTGCTGCTTGTTTTGCCATAGGTTTATATTAAGCCGAAGCTTTTCTATTTTTACCAGTTTTCATCAAGCCATCATAGTGTCTATTCAACAAATAAGAATTTACCTGTTGCATAGTGTCAATAGCAACTCCAACCATAATTAACAGTGAAGTTCCCCCAAAAAATAAAGCCCATCCAGATTGCACATTCATTAGCTTAACAATAAAGGCTGGGAACACAGCAATAAGTGCTAAAAATATTGATCCTGGTAATGTTATTTGAGACATTATTTTATCTAAATATTCCGACGTTTCAGAACCTGGACGTATGCCAGGGATAAATCCTCCACTTCGTTTTAAGTCATCGGCCATTTTGTTCGTTGGTACTGTAATCGCCGTATAGAAGTATGTAAATACTATAATCAATAAGGCAAATACAAGGTTGTACCAAAACCCGAAAATGTCAGAAAATTGTGTTTGCATCCATGCTCCGGCAGTAGAATCTTTCATAAATGACGATCCTCCTATTAAACTAGGCACAAACATAATAGCTTGCGCAAATATAATAGGCATTACTCCAGAAGCATTTAGCTTTAATGGAATATATTGTCTAGATCCCATAATATTTTTTTCGTAACCTCCAGATGCCGTACGTCTTGCATATTGCACAGCAATACGTCGTACTGCCATGACCAACATAATTGATGCTAGAATAATGACAAACCAAATTACCATTTCGAAAAGAATTAGCATTACGTTATTTCCTTCCAATCTAGACGCAGCATTTTGCAGAAATGATTGTGGTAATGTTGCAATAATACCAACCATAATTAATAATGAAATACCATTACCAATACCTTTGTCCGTAATTTTTTCACCCAGCCACATCGCGAAAATACAACCTGTTACTAATATGACAACAGAAGAAAAATAGAACAAACCACCTGTCCCTAACAAAAAGGCAGATTGCGGAATTCCTAAAGCTGGTAAACTTGCTAAATAGCCTGGTGCTTGCACCAAACAAATAGCAATGGTTAACCAACGTGTAATTTGATTCACTTTCTTTTGACCACTAGCTCCTTCTTTCTGTAATTTTTGCAAATACGGAATCGCAATTCCCATTAACTGTACTACAATAGAAGCCGAAATGTAAGGCATAATACCTAACGCAAAAACCGAGGCATTAGCAAAGGCTCCACCAGTAAACGCATTAAGCAGCCCTAATATTCCAGAATCTGTGCTATCTTGAAGGCCTCCTAATTGAGAAGCATCGATACCCGGTAAAACAACTTGTGCACCAAAACGATACACTAAAAGGAAACCAAGTGTTACCACTATACGGTTTCTTAGCTCTTCTATTTTCCAAACATTCTTTAACGTTTCTATAAATTTCATGCGCTTAATCAGTCTTATAAAGTTACTACTTCTCCTCCTGCAGCTTCGATAGCAGCTTTTGCTGAAGCAGTAAATTTATGAGCAGATACTTTTAATTTTGCGTTTAGCTCACCTCTACCCATAATTTTAACGAGTTCGTTCTTTCCTGCTAAACGTAAAGTAATTATTGTATCTATATCTAATGTGCTTTTAATTTTCTTTTCATCAACCAATTGTTGTAAAGTATCCAAGTTAATACCTTGGTATTCTTTACGGTTAATGTTAGTAAAACCAAATTTAGGAACACGTCTTTGAAGTGGCATTTGCCCGCCTTCAAATCCGATTTTTTTAGAATAACCAGAACGTGATTTAGCGCCTTTGTGACCACGAGTTGCCGTACCACCTTTTCCAGAACCTTGTCCTCTACCTATTCTTTTACCTTGATTTTTAACTGAACCTTCTGCAGGTTTTAAATTACTTAAATCCATTTTGGTATCTTATTATTTTGTTTCTTCAACAGAAACTAAATGTGAAACTTTAGCAACCATTCCAAGAATATTTGGAGTGTCATCGTGCTCTACAACTTGTCCAATATTTTTAAGACCAAGAGCTTCCAGAGTTCTTTTTTGTCTTAATGTACGGTTGATTGCGCTTTTAACTTTTTTTACTTTGATCTTTGCCATCTCTATTCTTATTAACCGTTAAAAACTTTCTCAAGAGAAATACCTCTATCACGAGCAATTGTTCTTGCATCTCTTAATTGTAATAAAGCATCGAATGTAGCCTTTACAACATTATGAGGGTTTGATGAACCTTGAGATTTTGATAATACATCATGCACACCAACAGCCTCAAGAACAGTTCTCACAGCACCACCTGCAATAACTCCTGTACCGGGAGATGCAGGAATAATGTTTACTCTTGCGCCACCATACTTGCCTTTTTGCTCGTGTGGTAATGTTCCCTTTAATATAGGAATACGTACCAAATTTTTCTTAGCATCTTCTACGGCTTTAGCAATAGCACTAGCCACATCTTTAGATTTTCCTAAACCTTGACCAACAACTCCTGCCTCATCACCAACCACTACGATTGCTGAAAAACCAAATGCCCTACCACCTTTAGTTACTTTAGTAACTCTTTGTACACCAACTAAACGATCTTTAAGATCTAATCCACCTGGTTTTACTAACTCTGCACTTTTGTATTTATGATACATAATTTTTTAGAATTTAAGTCCTGCTTCTCTAGCGCCTTCGGCTAATGATTTTACTCTACCATGATATAAATAACCGCCTCTATCAAAAGCGATAGTTTCTACACCAGCTTTTAAAGCTCTTGCAGCAATAGTTTTACCTACTAATGCAGCTACTTCTGTTTTAGTGCCTTTTGCCGAACTAATGTCTTTATCTCTTGACGATGCTGCGCTGATAGTTTTACCAGTTACATCATCAACAATTTGAGCATAAATTTCTTTATTACTTCTAAAAACAGATAATCTAGGTCTGGCTTCTGTACCAGAAACTACCTTACGAATCCTGCTTTTAATTCTTGTTCTTCTTTCGTTCTTTGTTAACGCCATAACTTAATTATTAAGCTGATTTACCTGCTTTTCTTCTTAATACTTCACCAACAAACTTAATCCCTTTACCTTTATAAGGCTCTGGTGGTCTAAAACCGCGAATCTTTGCTGCTACTTGACCAACAAGTTGCTTATCATGTGAAGTTAGCTTGATGATAGGATTTTTCCCTTTCTCCGATACTGTTTCCACTTTAACTTCTTGCGCTAAATTCAAAACAATATTGTGAGAAAATCCTAAAGCCAATTCAAGTTTTTGTCCTTGATTATTAGCTCTATATCCTACACCAACCAATTCTAATTCTTTAGACCATCCT
The DNA here is from genome assembly GCA_964195015.1 of uncultured Flavobacteriaceae bacterium. Classification (GTDB taxonomy): domain Bacteria; phylum Bacteroidota; class Bacteroidia; order Flavobacteriales; family Flavobacteriaceae; genus CAXMOQ01. The sequence goes on from CAXMOQ010000007.1 coordinate 31,024, forward strand.
GTAGATACACCTGCAATCATATTGTTCATGAGTGATCTATATAAACCATGTTTAGCTTTTTGATCTTTACTATCAGAAGAACGTGTTACTAAAATATTTCCGTCTTCAACTTTAATTGCAACAGAATCGAAATTTTGAGTTAATTCTCCTAATTTTCCTTTTACTGTTACAACACCTTCGTTGATATCAACTGTAACGCCTTCTGGAATTACTACTGGGTTATTACCTATTCTTGACATGTCTTATCTCTTTTAGTAAACGTAACACAATACTTCGCCACCAACATTATCTCTTTTTGCCTGTTTGCCTGTCATTACGCCATGAGACGTAGAGATTATGGCAATACCAAGACCATTAAGAATTCTAGGTAGCTCGTTTGAACTAGAGTATTTACGTAAACCCGGTTTACTAATTCTCTGAATTTTTTTAATTACAGGTTCTTTTGTTTCCTTATTGTACTTAAGGGCAATTTTAATTGTTCCTTGTACCGATGAGTCATCAAACTTGTAACTTAAAATATATCCTTGCTCGAATAATATTTTTGTGATGTCTTTTTTCAAATTAGATGCAGGAATCTCGACCACTCTGTGGTTTGCACTCACTGCGTTTCTAATTCTGGTAAGATAATCCGCTATTGGATCTGTATTCATATTTATTAATTTGCGGTTTTGGTATTTAACACAATGCTAAACCTGAAACCAATTTATAATCTTCTTTATTGTACAAACGCAATTAATCGCGTCTCCACAAATATTTTTACCAAGATGCTTTTCTAACACCTGGGATAAGACCTTGATTAGCCATTTCCCTGAATGTTACACGAGAAACTCCGAAAGTTCTCATATAACCTTTTGGTCTACCCGTTAATTTACACCTGTTGTGCATACGAACAGGTGACGCATTTTTTGGCAACTTTTGCAATGCTTCATAATCTCCAGCTTCTTTTAAAGCTTTACGTTTTTCGGCATATTTAGCTACTGTTTTAGCTCTTTTTACCTCGCGGGCTTTCATTGATTCTTTAGCCATAACTTAATTCTTTTGAAAAGGTAATCCTAGTTCGGTTAATAATGATTTTGCTTCTTTATCGGTACTTGCGGTTGTTACAAAGGTAATATCCATACCAGAGATTTTATTTACTTTATCGATATTGATCTCTGGGAAGATAATTTGTTCGGTAATACCTAAACTGTAATTACCTCTTCCGTCAAATCCTGTAGCTCTAATGCCGTTAAAATCTCTTACACGGGGTAACGCCGATGTTACTAAACGGTCTAAAAACTCGTACATGCGTTCGCCACGTAAAGTTACTTTTGACCCAATTGGCATCCCTTTACGTAATTTGAATGATGCAACATCCTTTTTAGATATTGTTGCGATAGCTTTTTGTCCAGTTATAGTACCTAATTCGTCTACTGCGTAGTCGATTAGTTTTTTGTCTGCAACTGCCGCCCCAACACCTCTAGATAAAACTATCTTTTGTAGTTTAGGAACTTGCATTACATTACTATATCCAAATTCTTGGGTAAGAGCAGCAGTTATTCTGCTTTTAAACTCTTCTTTAAGTCTAGGTGAATATGCCATAACTATATTACTTCATTAGATTTTACTGAAAATCTCACTTTCTTATCGCCTTCTACTCTATAACCAATTCTTGTTGTTTCACCTTTAGATGTTAACAACGATAAATTTGAAATATGAATAGCGGCTTCTTTTTCAACGATTCCTCCTTGCGGGCTTTGTGCACTTGGTTTTGTATGTTTCTTAACCATGTTTACCCCCTCAACGATCGCTTTGTTCTTATCTATTAATACCTTTTGTACTTTGCCTTCGGCACCTTTATGGTCTCCAGCTATTACTTTTACAGTATCTCCCGATTTTATTTTGAGCTTTGTCATCTTATAATTCATTAAAGCACTTCAGGTGCCAATGATACAATTTTCATGAATTGTTTATCACGAAGTTCTCTAGCAACAGGACCAAATACACGTGTACCTCTCATCTCTCCCGTAGGGTTTAAAAGGACACAAGCATTATCGTCGAATCTAATATAAGATCCGTCCGGTCTTCTTACTTCTTTTACAGTACGTACTACAACTGCAGTTGATACAGCACCCTTTTTAATACCACCATTAGGTGTTGCATCTTTTATAGTAACAACAATTTTGTCACCTACAGAAGCATATCTTCTTTTAGTACCGCCTAGAACACGTATTGTTAATACTTCTTTTGCTCCAGTGTTATCGGCTACTGTTAATCTTGATTCTGACTGTACCATAATTATTTCGCTCTTTCAATTATTTCAACTAATCTCCAACACTTAGACTTACTTAAAGGTCTTGTTTCCATGATTCTTACCGTATCACCTTCGTTGCAGTCGTTTGTTTCGTCGTGCGCAACATATTTCTTTGTTTTTAACACGAACTTTCCATACATAGGATGTTTTACTTTTTTAACTTCGGCAACAACAATTGATTTTTGCATTTTGTTGCTAGTAACTATTCCTATACGTTCTTTTCTTAAATTTCTTGTTTCCATCTTTCAGCAGAATTATTGTAATTCTCTTTTAGTTCATTCCGTTGCAATTCTAGCTACAGTACGTCTAATACCACGTAACTGAATTGGGTTTTCCAAAGGAGATATTGCATGAGCCATTTTCAGGTCCGAATAACTTTTTTTAGTCTCACCAAGTTTCTCTTGTAACTCGGCAATGGATAATTCTTTAATTTCTGATTGTTTCATCTGTAAATTTTATTTTTTACTTTGGTCAGATGTAATTCGCTATTTATGGTTTCAATAATTTTGAAACTAATGATAGCTCATTTCATATCATCAAATAAATTATGCTTCGTAATCTCTAGCAATGACAAATTTTGTTTTAACTGGTAATTTTTGTGCTGCCAGACGCAACGCTTCTTTAGCGATGTCCAATGACACGCCTCCTACTTCAAAAAGCATACGTCCTGGTTTTACAACAGCTACCCAATATTCTACAGCACCTTTACCTTTACCCATACGTACTTCAAGAGGCTTTTTTGTAATAGGCTTGTCTGGAAATATTTTAATCCAAAGTTGCCCTTCTCTTTTCATGTAACGCGTGGCAGCAATACGTGCCGCTTCAATTTGACGCGATGTTAAAAATTCTGAATCCAGCGATTTTATACCAAACATACCGCTTGAAAGAAGATGACCTCTACCAGAGTTCCCCTTCATGCGGCCTTTTTGCATTTTACGAAATTTTGTTCTTTTAGGCTGTAACATTTTCTTTGTTCTTTAAAAAATTACTTTCTACGACGAGGTTTGTTAGCACCATGTGCTCCACTATTTCCACGTCCACCTTTTCCTTGCTTCTTAGACAATCCAACAAGCGGAGAAAGTTCTCTTTTACCATATACTTCACCTTTCATGATCCATACTTTTACACCCAATCTACCATAAGTAGTGTGTGCCTCAACTAAAGCATAATCAATATCGGCTCTAAAAGTTGATAAAGGAATACGTCCTTCTTTGTAGTGTTCATTACGTGCCATTTCGGCTCCGTTTAAACGACCACTAATCTGGATCTTTATTCCTTCAGCGTTCATACGCATTGTAGCAGCTATAGCCATTTTTATAGCGCGTCTGTATGAAATACGATTTTCAATTTGACGAGCAATACTAGTTCCTACTAAAAATGCATCAAGTTCAGGTCTCTTAATTTCAAAGATGTTAATCTGAACTTCTTTATCAGTAATCTTTTTAAGTTCTTCTTTTAGCTTGTCTACCTCTTGACCGCCTTTACCAATAATGATACCTGGACGTGCCGTTGTGATAGTAACGGTTACAAGTTTTAAAGTTCTTTCAATAATTACTCTTGATACACTAGCTTTAGATAAACGTACGTGAACGTATTTTCTAATCTTATCGTCTTCGGCAAGTTTGTCACCATAATCGTTTCCTCCGTACCAGTTAGATTCCCATCCTCTGATAATTCCTAAGCGATTTCCGATTGGATTTGTTTTTTGTCCCATATCTATCTTAGCTTTGTGTATTATTGTTTGCTCCCACCACTAATGTTACGTGGTTTGAACGTTTTCTAATTCTGTGTGCGCGACCTTGAGGTGCAGGACGTAATCTTTTTAACATAGACCCGCTGTCAACTCTAATCTCCTTTACAAATAATTCGGCGTCTTCAATACTTGCATCTTCATTTTTAGTTTGCCAGTTTGTAATTGCAGACAATAATAATTTCTCTAAACGATTTGATGCTTCTTTTTGATTGAATTTCAAAATATAAAGTGCTTTTTCTACTTTTTCGCCTCTTATTAAATCGGCTACTAAACGCATTTTTCTTGGTGATGTAGGACAACTATTAAGTTTTGCAAAAGCAATTTGCTTTTTTCCTTCCTTAATAGCGTCTGCCATTTGTTTTTTACGACTTCCCATAGCTTACTACTTTTTACCTTTATTTTTAGCACCAGCGTGACCTCTAAAAGATCTCGTTGGTGAAAATTCTCCTAACTTGTGTCCTACCATGTTTTCGGTTACATAAACTGGTACAAATTGACGTCCGTTGTGCACTGCAATTGTCTGCCCAACAAAATCTGGTGTAATCATTGAGGCTCTTGACCATGTTTTGATTACCGTCTTTTTGTTAGTTTCTACATTTGTAGCAACTTTCTTTTCTAATTTATAATGAACGTAAGGTCCTTTTTTTAATGATCTTGACATATCTTATTTCTTTCTACGTTCTACAATATATTTATTACTCGCTTTTGTTTTAGAACGGGTTCTATAACCTTTAGCAGGAATACCTTTTCTAGAACGTGGATGTCCACCAGAAGATTTACCTTCACCACCACCCATTGGGTGATCGACAGGGTTCATCACAACCGGTCTTGTTCTTGGTCTACGACCTAACCATCTACTCCTACCTGCCTTACCAGATATTAATAATTGGTGGTCTGAATTAGAAACAACTCCAATCGTTGCAAAACAATTAGAAAGCACAAATCTCGTTTCCCCAGAAGGTAATTTTATTGTAGCAAATTTACCATCCCTCGCCATTAATTGTGCAAAAGCACCTGCCGAACGCGCCATAATAGCACCTTGACCAGGACGTAACTCTATACACGAAATAATGGTTCCCAATGGAATTTCACTTAAAGGCATTGCATTTCCAATTTCTGGGGCCGCATTCTCTCCTGAAACTACAGTTTGGCCTACTTGTAAACCATTTTGAGCAATGATATATCTTTTTTCGCCATCTTGATAATTCAATAATGCGATAAAGGCAGTTCTGTTTGGATCGTATTGTATTGAAGCAACTTCGGCTGGAATACCAGTTTTGTTACGTTTAAAATCAATGATACGATACTTTCTTTTATGACCTCCACCAATATAGCGCATGGTCATTTTTCCTTGACTGTTTCTACCACCAGACCTTTTGTTCGGAACGAGTAAACTCTTTTCCGGCTTATCAGTAGTGATGGCGTCAAATCCATTTACTACTCTAAATCGCTGTCCTGGTGTGATTGGTTTTAATTTTCTTACTGACATTTTTGTCTAATTACATATTAGCGTATAAATCAATCATCTCACCTTCCGCCAGTTGTACAATTGCTTTTTTAACAGCATTTGTTTTACCATGTTGAATTCCGGTCTTTGTGTGACGCGTTCTTCTATCTGGACGGACATTTATAGTACGAACTTTTTCAACAGAAACACCATAAGCAGCTTCCACCGCTTTTTTAATTTCTACCTTGTTCGCCTTAGTATTCACAGCGAAGCTATAGCAGTTATTTAACTCGCTACTTGCTGTCGCCTTTTCTGTGATTATAGGTTTAATTAAGATATTCATGTTTTCTATTTACTTAAATTCGATTCAATTCCTTCTAAAGAGCTCTCTAAAAGCACCACTTGATTTGCATTTAAAATCTTATAAGTGCTTAATTCTGAATTGATTATAACTTCAGAGCTTTTTAAATTGCGTGACGACAAATATACATTATTATTTAAGCCACCCAACACAAAGAGCGTTTTTTTGTTTTGTAAATCTAAAGCCTTTAAAACTGCAGTGAAATTTTTAGTTTTTACACTGTCAAAATTGAAGTCTTCCAACACCATAATTGACTTTTCACTCGCTTTAATACTTAATGCCGATTTACGTGCTAAACGCTTAAGGCCTTTATTAAGTTTGAAACTGTAATTTCTTGGTCTTGGTCCAAACATACGACCACCACCTCTAAAAATTCCAGACTTAATACTACCTGCTCTCGCCGTACCAGTTCCTTTTTGCTTTTTAATCTTACGTGTACTACCACTAATATCGGCTCTTTCTTTAGCCTTATGAGTACCTTGTCTTTGGTTTGCTAAAAATTGTTTGACATCCAAATATACAGCGTGATTATTAGGTTCTATAGCAAACACATCGTTAGAAAGGTCTGCCTTTCTTCCTGTGTCTTTTCCGTTTATATCTAAAACTGCTACTTTCATTATTTCCGTATAATTACATAAGCGTTTTTGTGACCAGGAACACATCCTTTAACCACAAGTAGATTCTTATCTGAAACTACTTTTAAAACTCTTAAATTTTGAACTTTTATTGTGTCTCCACCCATTCTTCCAGCCATCTTCATGCCCTTAAAAACCCTTGCAGGATATGACGCAGCTCCAATAGATCCCGGTGCTCTTAAACGGTTATGTTGACCGTGAGTAGCTTGACCTACACCAGCAAAACCATGACGTTTTACAACCCCTTGAAATCCTTTACCTTTAGATGTTCCTGCCACATCAACGAATTCTCCTTCGTTAAAATGCTCAACAGTGATTGCATCTCCTAACTTGTACTCCTCATCAAAACCTTGAAATTCTACGATTTTGCGTTTTACAGAAGTTCCTGCTTTTTTAGCATGACCAAGGTCAGCTTTAGTAGCGCTTTTTTCTGTCGCGTCATCGAAACCAAGTTGAATAGCATTATAGCCATCAACTTCTTCGGTTCTGACTTGGGTAACGATACATGGTCCAGCTTCGATTACTGTACATGGAATATTCTTTCCATTTTCATCAAAGATGCTGGTCATACCGATTTTCTTTCCAATTAACCCAGACATAATTATTAATTTATTTATTGTTACTATTTATTATGTTTTGAGACGTTTTAAAAAACGTCTCTACAAAAATCAAGGCTAAAATACTTCAGCCTTGAATGTATTTTTACCGTTTTTCCTTAACCCATCGTTAAGGACATGTCATACCTGCTCAAGCAGGTATCTCATTATGGTCTCTCCCTATTTGTGGAGAGATTTCTGCTTTCGCAGGAAATTGTTAAACTTTTATTTCAACCTCAACACCGCTTGGCAACTCTAATTTCATTAGAGCGTCAATTGTTTTTGAAGACGAGCTATAAATATCAAGTAATCTCTTATAAGAGCATAATTGAAATTGTTCTCTACTCTTCTTGTTTACGTGAGGTGAACGTAATACAGTGAAAATTTTCTTGTGCGTTGGTAATGGTATTGGACCCGTTACAACAGCACCTGTACTTTTTACTGTTTTTACAATCTTTTCAGCAGATTTATCTACTAAATTATGATCGTAAGACTTTAATTTTATTCTGATTTTTTGACTCATTTTCTTAACTTTTAAGATTGTTCTCCTTTAGCGGCCTTAATAACTTCTTCCGATATGTTTGAAGGTGTTTGAGCATAATGTGAAAATTCCATAGTTGATGTTGCGCGACCAGATGATAATGTTCTTAATGTTGTTACATATCCAAACATTTCTGATAATGGCACCGTTGCTTTTACAGTTTTTGCACCAGCACGATCTCCCATATCACTTACTTGTCCTCTACG